>DBFWXD010000497.1:0-6079 GCA_048215895.1 Eubacteriales bacterium | reverse complement strand
GAGGCTGGGGGGATGGGCGGGGCTGTGGGAAAGAAGCTTCAGCCGTTTGGGCTCCAGACCGTGGGAGCGCAGGGCGCACAGCACATCGGTGAGACGCTCCGGCCGGTGGCACAGGGCAAATCGCCCGCCGTTTTTCACCAGGCGGGCAGCAGCGGCGCACAGCTCCTCCAGGGTGCAGTTCTCCTCGCTCCGGAAATGGCCCCCACTTGTTCCGGCGTCTACGGGGAAGTAGGGCGGGTTAGAAAGGACCAGGTCAAAGCTCCCGGCGGGGAGGGCTGCCCGGCGTAAATCTCCTTCTATAATCTCCCCGGCAAGTCCGTTTGCGTCCAGATTGTTCTGGGCGGTGCGGGCGGAGAGGGGGTCCAGCTCCACCCCGGTGAGGGAGAGTCCCTCCGCCCGCCTGGCCAGCAGGAGGAGCAGCGCACCGCTGCCGGTGCCCAAGTCGCACACCCGCTGCCGGGGCTTTACAGTGACAAATTCCCCCAGAGCCAGGCTGTCGCCCCCCAGAGGAAAGACTCCGTCGGGCCAGGACAGGGTGTAAGGTCCCAGTTGTTCGGTTTTCATGGTTTATTCCCTCACTTTTTCGGGAAAATCGGTAAGAAAAGAATACCACATTTTGCCGCCCTGTGCTATAATATTATGACAACTTTCAAAGAGAACGTGTAATCGACGAAATGGAGAGAGGAGTTTGCAGAACTCCCCTCATATACCAAACAAGAGCCCAGCGCAGCGGGTCTTGTTTGGAGACGACGAGCAACGAAGCGGAATGGATGTCCGGCAAAAGCCGGACGAAATGGAGAGGAGTTTGTGAGGAGGACATGGGAACCCTTTATTTAGTCCCTACCCCCATCGGCAACCTGGGGGATATTTCCCGCCGGATGGCGGACACTCTGGCGGAGGTAGATTTTATCGCCGCGGAGGACACCCGGGTGTCGTTGAAGCTTCTCAACCATCTGGAGATCAAAAAGCCCATGCTCACCTACCACCGCCACAACACCGAAACAGGGGGACAGGCGGTTATCGACCGGCTGCTGGCGGGGGAGAACGGAGCCCTGGTCACCGATGCGGGTATGCCCGCCATCTCCGACCCCGGTGAGGAGCTGGTGGCCCGGTGCTGGGAGCTGGACATCCCGGTGGTGGCTATTCCGGGGCCATGCGCTCTGGTGACGGCCCTGGCCGTGTCTGGCCAGCCCACGGGGCGATTCACCTTCGAGGGTTTCCTGGCCATGAATAAGAAAAACCGCCGTTCCCACCTGGATTCCCTGCGCAGCGAGGAGCGGACGATGATTTTCTATGAGGCTCCCCACAAACTGGCCGCCACCCTGCGGGATCTGGCGGATACCTTCGGGGCGGACCGGAGCGTGTCTCTGTGCCGGGAGCTGAGCAAGCTCCACGAGGAGGTGCGCCGCACCACTCTGGGCGAAGCGGCGGACTATTACCGGGACAACACCCCCAAGGGAGAATTCGTGCTGGTGGTCCGGGGAGCGGAGCCTCAGGAGGAGCAGGAGGCTACCCTGGAGGATGGCCTCGCCCTGGTGGAGAAGCTTCGGGCTGAGGAGGGGCTGTCCCTCCGGGACGCGGTGAAGCGGGCGGCCAAGGAGCTGGGCCTGGCCAAAAATCAGCTCTATGATCTGGCTCTGGGCCGGGAGAATTGAAAAACAGCGTATAGTGATCGAAAAATCTGGCTATCGTTACCGGAAAGCGCACCCTTTTGGGTGGATGGGATAAAATAGAGAGAGACCTGAGATGTGAGGTGCCATTATGGATTTGGAGCATAACGTACAGGATTATATTCAGCCGGGCAAGCGGGCCCATCTGGTGGGCATCGGTGGAGTGTCCATGTCCCCACTTGGGGAAGTACTGAAGGGCCGGGGCGTGGTTGTCACCGGTTCGGATATGCATGAGAGTGCCGCGGTAGACCATCTGCGATCCCTGGGGATTCCGGTGGTCATCGGGCACCTGCCTGAGAGCGTAATGGGGGCGGACTGTGTCATTCGGACGGCGGCAGTCCATGACGATAACCCGGAAATTGCAGCCGCGCTGGCGCAGGGGATTCCCGTCTTTGAGCGGGCCCAGGCCTGGGGAGCCATTATGAAGCACTACCGCAATGCGCTGTGCGTGTCGGGTACCCACGGAAAGACCACCACCACCTCCATGTGTACCCATATTTTCCTGGCGGCCGGGAAGGACCCCTCTGTGATGATCGGAGGGACTTTGCCCATCCTGGGAGCCGGACACCGGGTAGGACACGGGGATACCATCATTGCCGAGTCCTGTGAGTATTGCAACTCCTTCCTGTCCTTTGCACCCACGGTGGCGGTGATCCTCAATGTGGAAGAGGACCATTTGGATTTCTTTAAAGACCTTCACGACATCCAGAAGTCCTTCCGGGCCTTTGCCCAGCTGGTGCCGGAGGACCGGGGCTGGGTTGTGGTGAACGGAGACAACGCCCACGCCATGCAGGCGGTGCAGAACTGCGGCCGGGAGACCCTGGTGTTCAGCCGGGATGGGGACCGGGCCGACTGCCAGGCTCAGAATGTGACCTGGGAGCGGGGACTGCCCCGCTTTGATATCCTGATCCACGGGGAGAAATATGCCCATGTGGAGCTGCGGGTGGGAGGCGAGCACAACATCTCCAACGCCCTGGCTGCCGCCTGTGCCGCGTGGGCGCTGGGGATTCCCGGCCATGCGGTGGAGGAGGGCCTGGAGAACTTCACCGGTGCCGGCCGGCGCTTTGAGAAGAAAGGCGAGTTCCACGGGGCCATGGTCTATGACGACTATGCCCACCACCCCGATGAGCTCCATGCCCTGCTCACCATGGTGAAGAAGCTGGGGTATCAGCGGGTGATCTGTGCCTTCCAGCCCCATACCTATACCCGTACTGCCGCCCTGTTTGACCACTTTGTGGAGGAGCTGAAGCTGGCTGATGTGGCGGTGCTGGCGGAAATTTATGGCGCCCGGGAGCAGAATACGCTGGGGATTTCCTCCAAAGATCTGGCAGAGAAGATTCCTGGGGCGATGTACTGCGCCACCCTGGAGGAGGTTACCGAGAAGCTCCGGGAGCTGGCCCAGCCGGGCGATCTGATTCTCACCGTGGGGGCGGGAGACATCTATCTGGCCGGCGAAGCGCTGGTGAACGAATAAAAAATGGGGCGAACCCGAAGGGTTCGCCCCATTTTTGCGGATCAATCAAAGGTTGCTGTCCAGCACCTGGGTGAAGGCGCCGCCGGGCATAACGCCTACCTTGCGGTCGATCTCCTTGCCGTCCTTGAAGAAGATCACGGTGGGGATGGACATGACGCCGTAGCGGATGGCCAGCTCCTGCTCCTCGTCCACGTTTACCTTGCCGACCACGGCCTTGCCCTCGTACTGCTTGGCCAGATCGTCAATGACGGGGCCCAGCATCTTGCAGGGACCGCACCAGTCGGCCCAGAAGTCCACCATCATCAGTTTGCCGTCGTTCAAAGCCTTGTCGAAGCCTTCCTTGCTGAAATGTACCAACATATCAATCATTTCCTTTCTGTTTCAATCAATGGTTTGTTTTTATTGTTCCGGTTTTTGATCCAGATATTCGCAGGCGGACAGAGCGGCCACGTGGCCCTCGCCCACCGCCTTGGAAACCTGAAGGGGAACGCCGGTGCAGTCACCGGCGGCGAACACGCCTTCCACATTGGTGGCCATGCGCCGGTCTACCTTGATGTAGCCCGCCTCGGTCTCCAGCGTGGGCAACAGATCGGTGGGAGCCACAGCCTGACGGAGGATAAATACTCCGCTGCAAGGAATGAGAGCTCCGTCGGCCTCCAGGCCGGTAACGGTCTGTTCACCGCGAACGGCAAGTCTTCCTGCCTTCACATAGGGGATGTCTTTGTCCAGTCCCACAGGGGGCTGGGGCGATACATAGGTCACCTGACAGCCCAGGCTTTTCAGGTAGTTGGCCTCGTGAGGAGCGTCGGAGGAACGGCCCACCACCGTGACCGGCTTGCCTCGGTAGAGCATTCCGTCGCAGGTGGCGCAGTAGCTCACGCCCCGCCCCAGATATTCCTCCTCGCCGGGATATTTGGCCTGACGGACCACGCCGGGGGCCAGGATGAGCGCTTTGCCCTCGTACACCTGGCTGCCCACGGTGACCATAAAGCCGTTCCAGACCATCAGGGAGATGGCCTTTCCTACCACAAACTCCACGCCCATTCCCAGCGCATGTCGGTAGAAGGTGTCCAGCATCTCCGTTCCAGTGAGACCGGGAAGTCCCAGGTAGTTATCCACCCGCTCTGCTTTGGCCAGTGGACTGTCCTGCCAGCGGTTTCCGATGACCAGGACGCTTTTATCCCGGCCACGGGCGGCAGTGGCGGCCGCAAGTCCCGCCGGGCCTGAGCCAAGTACGATAATGTCATAGGTCATGTAGGGTCCCTCCCTTTCCGGAAGATCATTGCTTTAAGAATTATACTCTATTTTTCCACCAGATACAAGAAGCGGTGGGGCAGAGGCCTTGTTTCTCTGTGACCATACCATACCACATAGGGGGCGGAGCTTCCGTAACTTTGTCACATAGAGGATCTGGGACCCGAAATTCCGGGAGAAAACGGGGAAGGCCTTGCATTTCCCCTATGACATGGTGTAAAATATATCAGTTATTACCATTTCGGCCAGCTGGGCCGCATATCCCCAGAGAAGACAGGAGGAACAAGCTATGTCGGAAGACATCAAAGCTGTTACGGAAAATGAGGCTCCCGAGAGCCAGAACTTTATCCACCAGTTCATCCAGGAGGACATCGCCCCCGGCGGCCGTTTTGCCGGGATGCAGGTGCACACCCGCTTCCCGCCCGAGCCCAACGGCTATCTCCACATCGGCCACTGCAAGGCTCTGATCATTGACTTTGGCACTGCGGAGAAGTTCGGCGGTATCTGCAACCTGCGCATGGACGACACCAACCCCTCCAAAGAGGACGAGGAGTATGTGGAGGCCATTAAAGAAGATATCCGCTGGCTGGGCTTTGACTGGGACGATCGGTTCTACTATGCCTCGGACTATTTTGAGCGGATGTACGACTGCGCCGTGGAGCTCATCAAAAAGGGCCTGGCCTATGTGTGTGAGCTGACTCCCGAGGAGTTTAAGGAGTACCGGGGCGACGTGAACACCCCCGCCCGCTCTCCCTGGCGGGACCGTCCCATCGAGGAGAGTCTGGACCTGTTTGCCCGGATGCGCGCGGGCGAGTTCCCCGAGGGCAAGTATACCCTCCGGGCCAAGATCGACCTGGAGAGCGGCAACTTCAACATGCGCGATCCAGTCATCTACCGCATCAACCACACCTCTCACCACCGTCAGGGAGACAAGTGGTGCATTTACCCCATGTACGACTTTGCCCACCCCCTGGAGGACGCCTTCGAGGGCATCACCCACTCCCTGTGTTCCCTGGAGTTTGAGAATCACCGGCCTCTCTACGACTGGGTCATTGCCAACTGCCCTGTGCCCGCCAAGCCCCGTCAGATCGAGTTTGCCCGGCTGGGTATCAACTATACCGTCATGAGCAAGCGTAAGCTGCGCAAGCTGGTGGAAGAGGGCTACGTCTCCGGCTGGGACGACCCCCGTATGCCCACCCTGTGCGGCCTGCGCCGCCGTGGCTACACCCCCTCCGCCATCCGCAACTTTACCGAGCGCAATGGCGTGAGCAAGGCCGCCTCCACTGTGGAGTTCGGCTTTTTGGAGCACTGCCTGCGGGAGGACCTGAACGACCACGCCCAGCGGGCCATGGCCGTGCTGCGCCCGGTGAAGCTCACCATCACCAACTATCCCGAGGGCCAGAGCGAGACCTTTGAGGTGGAGAATAATCCCAACGATCCCCAGGCCGGTACCCGCCCGGTGACCTTCTCCCGTCACCTCTATGTGGAGGCCGACGACTTTATGGAGACCCCCATCCCCAAGTATAAGCGTCTCTACCCCGAGGGACCTGAGTGCCGCTTGAAGGGTGCTTACCTCATCAAGTGCACCGGCTGCGTCAAGGATGAGCAGGGTAATGTCACGGAAATCCTGGCCACCTACGATCCCGAGTCCAAGGGCGGCAACCCCGCCGATGGCCGGAAG
>DBFWXD010000496.1:0-2386 GCA_048215895.1 Eubacteriales bacterium | reverse complement strand
GTACATAATCAATATGCATATCTCTTTCTTCCCTCCGCATTCGACGAAATCCGGCGGTTTTTGATCGACCGCCCAGGTTATACTCGAAAAAGCATAGCAAATTCAGGAGGGAAAGTCAAGCTGCATTATCCGGCCGCCCGGTCCCGCCGCTCCAGCTGGAGCCGGTCGGCAATCATGGCAATAAACTCGCTGTTGGTGGGCTTGCCCTTTGCATTGGAGACGGTATAGCCAAAGTACTTTTGCAGCGTCTCCAGGTCTCCCCGGTCCCAGGCCACCTCGATGGCGTGGCGGATGGCACGCTCCACCCGGCTGGCGGTGGTGCCGAAGGTTTTGGCCACCTCGGGGTAGAGGACCTTGGTTACGGCGTTGATGACGTCCATGTCTTCCACGGCGATCATAATGGCCTCTCTCAGGTATTGGTAGCCCTTGATATGGGCGGGAACTCCTACCTCGTGGATGATAGCGGTCACCTGGCGCTCCAGGTCAGCTCCGCTTTCCCGTTCCGATTCCAATCCCCCCGGGGACATCACCTGCCTCAGCCGCTGGCATACCGTGGACAGCTTACAGGGCTTTGCCAAAAAGAAATCCGCCCCTCTGGCCGCGGCTTCCCCGATCACATTGCCCCGGATGTAGCTGGACAGCACCAAAATCTTCGGCCGGTCCTTCAGCGAAGACAGCTCATCCAAAACCTCAAGCCCGTCCATGCCGGTGAGCACCATTTCCATCACCACAGCGTCCGGCTTCAGTTCCCGTGCCATAGCCACCAGCTCCGCCCCATCTGCCGTCTCGCCCACCACCTGAAGGTCGCTCTCCTTGGCCAGGGCGTCTGATAAAATGCCGCGAAATTCCACGCCGGTGTCCGCCAGCAGAATTCGTTTCATTGCGTCCATTTCTTCCTTCCTCCTTGTGCAAACCTGACATTCAGCCACCAACAGTCCCATCCTGTGTCAACCTGGGGCGTTTCGACTGAGCAAATACAATTTAGCACACTCAGATCGGTTATGCAAGTCAATATTTGGAAATTATTGTAATACTTTTAGACGCTAAAGGCTATAATTCGACATTATTCCTAATATTTGTAAAAAATGTGGGGTTCGGACCGTTGCGTCCGAACCCCGTGCTTTCCAGCTTAGGAGGCCTGCGCCTGTCCCCCCGTGGCCTGCTGGAACATGTTTTCCGCCAAAATTCCGTAACCGCGGGTAGAATCGTTCACCAGCACATGGGTGACCGCTCCCACCAGTCGGCCGTTTTGCAGAATGGGCGAGCCGCTCATCCCCTGCACGATTCCCCCGGTGATTTCCAGAAGCTCCGGGTCGGTGACCTGGATCATCAGGTTTCGGGTGTTTTCGCCAGGGGCATAGACCTTGGTGATCTCAATGTCAAACTCCTCCACCTGGTCCCCGCGGATGTTGGATAAGATGGTGGCGTGCCCCACCTCTACCTCGTCCCGGCTGGCTATCGGTACAGGCTTCTGCGTGGTCTCCACGTTTTCCATAGGCATCTGTCCAAAGATGCCCAGGTTGGTGTTAGCATAGAGCGTTCCAAGATCCCGCTTCAGGTCAAACTGCCCATGAAGCTCGCCGGGAGAACCGCTCTCCCCCTTCTTCACGTCCGACACACTGGCCGGCATGATGCTCCCCGATTCCAGAGGCATGAGCATGGCCGTGTCCACGTCATTGATGCCGTGCCCCAGCGCGCCGAAGATGCCGCTGTCCGGGTCGTAGAAGGTCATGGTGCCGATTCCAGCCATGGAATCCCGCAGCCAGACGCCCAGCTGATAGTTCCCCTGATTATTTTCCGCAGCTTCCGCCGTCAGCTGCAGCTGCCGCTGGCCACGGACCGCCTGGATGGTCAGGGGCGTGTCCCGCTGCTGTGCCACAACGGCCTGAACTTGCTCAATGGTGTCTACCTCTTCCCCATTGATGTGGGTGATTACATCCCCCTCTTTCAGGCCGCAGTCCCGCCCCGGGTAGCAGCTGCCCTGTTCCGTCTCCACCGGGGACAGGCCAACCACCAGCACGCCGTCGGAAAAGAGCTTAATTCCCACCGCCTTACCAATGGGAATCACCGTCTTTCCTTCCACTCCGCTGCTGGTGTGCATCACCCACTGGCTGGGCGCCTCCAGCATGGCGGCGGCCGGCACAGACGCAGGTACCGACGCCTCTGCTCCGCTCCCCAGCGAAAGGGTCAGCACCAGGCACATGCCCAGGATCACCAGACCCGTGAGCAGCCCCAGCACCCCGGGGCCGGATTTCTGTTTGGGTTCCTGTTCCAAAATTCCACCCCCTTTTTTACTGCCGCTTCTTGTTCAAAAAAGAAAAGCGGGCGGCACGATCGCCGCCCGCCCTCTCATTATGGCCGGAGTGATCCCTCCTCAAACGTGGAG
>DBFWXD010000495.1:0-1614 GCA_048215895.1 Eubacteriales bacterium | reverse complement strand
CCCTGCGCACGGCAGACTGTAACTTTTTTGACATGCTGAGGGCCCCCGCCATTAAGCGGGGGCCCTCAGCCCTTTTTACGGCTCCTCCATGGTTTTGAGCACCTGCCCTATGCTCTGGGCGAAGAGGCGTGCCCCGGCGATGGCCTCCTGGAGCGTATTTCCATGTCCCCCCACCTCTACCAGAAGGGAACCCGGGGAGAGGTGCTGGTTGTAGCGGCTGGAGCGGAGGGTGATGGGCCGGGCCAGCTGTCCCCAGTCCCGGGTGAGCTCCAGCTGGAGCTTGACGGCCAGGGCCAGATTTTCCCGCCAGTTGGGGTGCTCCATCCCGGAGTCGTTGCTGCCCACCACCAGCATCACCTGGGCTACCTTCTGCCCCTCCACCTCGCTCACCAGCTTATAGGCCGCCCCGTCCGCCGACACCAGGGCGTCCCGGTGGACATCCAAAACAAGTTTGATCGTGGGATACTGCTCCAGCCACTTCTCCACCCCTGCGCAGGAGCGCTCATAGGCCCCGTTATAGGCGGGGTAGTCGTACAGGGTGGTGTCGTGGACCACCTCAAAGCCCTGGCTTCGGAACACCTGGGCCATCTCTTCTCCCACCCGGACCACGTTTTTGGTGCAGTCGGTGGTGCGGTAGGGGTCGCTCTCCACATAGACGTCCTGTTCGTCCTGAGTATAGGCCTCGCTGCCGTGGGTGTGGACGATCAGGATCTGGGGCCCCGCCCCCAGTTTCAGGTCCACCGGCTGGCTGGCCAGGGCAGCCACGTCCACCTCCTGGCCCTGGGTGCTGTTCTTCACATAGATCTGGTCGGTGGTGAGGTAGCTGCCGTCGTCCTTCCCCAGATTGGTGTACTCCACCACCTCGCCGTGCTGGACCGGGGAGAGCTCCGGCTCCTCCTGGTCGTTCTCCTCCTGGTCGATGGGCTCGGCGGGCGGCTCCTCCGCCTGCGCCTGCTCTGCCAGAAAGGCGTCCACCGCCGGGCGGCCGCCGGAGAGCAGGGCGGACTGGGCCAGCAGCAGCCGGCCCCATCGGTCCAGGTCGGGAGAGAGCCCGTCCCCCGCTGGGGCCCCCTCCAGTTCCTGACTCAGCGCGCCCAGAACGAAGGAGGGGGTCTGTCCCAGCCGCCCCAGGGCGTCCCAGGCCCCGGACAGATCTGCCGTCAATCCAAAGATCCACAGTGCCGTCAGCGCCAGCCCCAGGGCCGCTCCCCGGCGCAGAGCGCGCAGTCCGCTCTCCCTCCTCTTACCGCCCATGCGATCACTCCTTTTGTAAGCAAGCCTGAAGCATCCTATGCCCAGACGGGGAGATTTATGACGGGCCTGTCCTTTTGCTCCGCGGAAAAACTGTGCCTGCCTCCTATGGAGGCGGGCACAGCATATTTTATCCTATCAAATTGGAGAGCAGGGCGAAGATCTGGGGAAAGATGACCGTCACTCCAAGCAGGCGGCATATCTGGAGCACCACCAGATTGGTGCTGTGGACCCCCAGGTCGGCGGCAATGAGGGCCATCTCTGTGGCTCCTGCGGGGGAGAGGGAGAGCATGGACTCCTTCAAGTCCATCCGAAACGCCCTGGAGATCGCCCGGCCCATCCCCACACAGACCAGGATATACC
>DBFWXD010000494.1:0-2610 GCA_048215895.1 Eubacteriales bacterium | reverse complement strand
CGGACATACTCCGCGGAAGTTACCTCGTTTCCGAGCAATCTCCCGCATCATCGCAGACTGCGCCCTTGAGGCGCTCGATTATCATACAACACTCTCCCGTGTGTGTCAAGCACTTTTTGAAAAAAATTTCGTCGTATTTTTATAGAAGTTCACGCTCCGTTTTTGGGCACAATATCTGGAGAAAAACCCGGTCCCCGCCCACAATCGGGCGGGGACCGGTCCGTTTACCAAAAGTCTCTCAAATTCAAATATTCTGGAATTTCTCCCGTCAGCTGGGACAGTTCCTGTCCCTGGGCGTCCTCCCAGATGATCGTATAGCGGTCTCCAACAAAATCATCTCCCGCACCCAGCAGCCGCATCCATACCGCGTCCAAAACGCAGTACTGCGCCCCTCCATGGTCGTGGGGCAGCAGGCGGAAGAAGTAATAGCCGTTCTCCTCCCGCTGGCACCGGACGATGAAGGTCTCGTCCTCCACCGTCTTGCTAGGCCCCCAGTCCGGCTCCACCGCCGCCACCTCCAACGTGAGCTCCGCCTGGGCCGCCTCCTCCGGACCGCCAAAGGCGGCCAGCACCGTGGCGCCGTCCCTGTCCCGGGCGGGAATCACCAACACCCCCGGCTCCTCCCGGGACAGCACCTGCGTAATCAGAGGTACATCCCGCTCCAGGGGCCTGCTGGTGCTGTCATACTTCTGCACCTGTCCGGCCGCCACCCAGCCCTCTCCCTGGAGGAGGTAGCCCCGGGTGTCTCCCTGCCGGGTCCGGTAAAGAATCTCAGAAGGGGAGAGGAGGTACTTGCCCTGCATCTTGGCCAGGGCCCCGTCCTGGGTCAGGGCGGGCCACCCCAGCGCCGCCGGGAGCAGCAGGGCCGTCAGCAGCACAAAGGCGATGTTCCGGACTGTCTTCCACTTCCGACTCAGTTTGGGGAGGCGCTGCCACAGCTTCTTCATGCCGCCACCTCCTTTAAGTCTACCCTCAGATCCAGATCGGTCCCGGGCAGGTAGTGGAGGGTGACGTACTCCAGATCCCGGGGCACATCCTCTATCATCATGTTGATGGAGACCCAGCGCAGGCCCGTCTGCCGATGGCCTCTGGAGGTGTAGCCCTGCCGCTCCCCATAGCTATTTCCCTGGTCAACCTCCGCCCACAGATAAAGCAAGGGGGCCTCCGACCGCTCCCAGGGCAGGTCATAGGAGAGGCGAAGCTCCAGATAGAGGACATTTTTCCCCTGTTCCTCCCACATGGCCGCCCGGGGCACTGAGATGGTACACCGGCCAAGCCTGGTCTCCGCCTCCGGGGCGTAGACCGCCAGGCGCTCTCCCTCCCACTGGGGCTCCCCATCTTCATAGAGGGCCCGGGAAATGGCCGCACTCTCCGAATTGTCCAGCCAGTCCTCCACTTCCCAGCGCACATCCTCCAGCCAAGTTCCGCCCAGCAGAATACTGGCCGCAATGGCCAGGGCCGCCAGAACTGCCGCCCACCGGCTCATCACCCACAAATATCCCAGCCAGGGCTTGTGGATTTTCGCCAGCGCCCGACCCAGCTCCTCCGGGTCACCCATGGACTCCAGGGCCCGGCGCTCCGCCTCCCCCCGGGTCATGTCCGGAAAGATGCGCCGCAGATCCGCCTGCTTGTCCTCCAGGTGGGCAAAGAGCTCCTCCCGCACCGCCATGCGGTCCGGCTTGAAGCGGATGCCCTGGGTGGCGGCATTCAGCCACTCGTATTCACTGAAATTCTTCCGCTCCATGGCGTCCTCCTCATTGTTCAATCCCGCTGGGGCACCGTCCCCGTCTGCTCCAGCAGCAGATCCCCCACCGCATCATAACACCGCAGTGTGTAAGATAGGCCCTGCACCCAGTCGCCGGAATAAGAGCTGAGACGGCTCTGGAAGGCAAAGAGGAAAAGGCCCGGCTCCAGCACTTCACTCTCCTCCTGATAAATGCCCTCCGGTGCCTCCACGGTCATCTCTCCCCGGGCCGTCCCCTCCGGCAGCTGGAGGGCGGCCACGGCCGCACAGGACTCCCGCTCCGCCCAATCCTCGTCCCGGGTATCGCTGATCAGACTGACGAGAGGAGCCAGCTTCACCTGTCCCGGCTGCTCCGCAAAGCTCCAGCAGACCAGCTGATTTCCGCTGGTGGAAAAGGGATGCTTCCAAAAGGCCACGGCGTAGTCCTCGCCCAGCCCCAGAATCTGCTCCTCTGTGACCTTGGGGGGCGGCACGCCCGGGTCGTGGGAGTGGGAGACGGTAATCTGGCCGGTATGCAGCACAATCTCAGAGGGCGGCAGCAGGTTTTTCCGTTCCATGCGGCGAAACTCCATATCGATGGTAGGCAGGGGACAGCCGTACTGGGCCCAGATGACCAGGGCCAACGCGGCGGCCAGCACCAGGTTACGCACAATCTTTCCGCCCCGCCCCAGCTTGGGAAGAAACCGCATCTTCTTCATTGGTCCCCCTCCTTTAATTCTATGGCAAAGGAAACCAGCGGCTGTGTGGGGCCGTAATCCAGATAAATCCACTGAGCCTCCGGGTCCAGATTCCGGATGTATACCTCATACCCGCTGTGGAAAGGTCCAAAGCCCTCCATGCTCAGGCCGTTCATCAGGCTCCCATCC
>DBFWXD010000493.1:0-3132 GCA_048215895.1 Eubacteriales bacterium | reverse complement strand
TGCGCCACTCCCTAACAAAAGCATACGAAACGAGAAGCGCGGTGACCTTGGAAGGAAGGTCACCGCGCTTCTCGATGTAATGAGGAAAAAAGAGAGAGAAACTTATTGGTTGTTGGCCAGGATCAGGTCCTGGGCCCGGCCGGCCCGGAGGATGTAGCTGTCCAAGTCGTGACCCAGCAGGTCGCGAATCCGCTTGGACAGCTCCATGACCTTGACAATGTCGATGCCGGTCTCGATGCCGGACTCATCGCACATGTTGAGCACATCCTCGGTGGAGATGTTGCCGGCGGCGTTGGGGACGAAGGGGCAGCCGCCCAGACCGCCGAAGGAGCTGTCGAACTGGGTCATTCCCGCCTCCATGGCAGCCAGGATGTTGGCAATGGCCAGGCCGCGGGTGTTGTGGAAGTGGAGCCACCAGGTGGCCTCGGGGTACTTCTCCTTCACATGGGCGCACAGGTCAAAGACCTGGGGGGGAACGGCCATGCCGGAGGTATCGGAAAGGGAGATCTCGGTAATGCCCACATTCATATAGGCCTCGATGATGGAGTCCACATCCTCCACAGGGGTGCGGCCCTCCCAGGGGGAGCCGAAGGGCATGGAGATGGAGCCGGAAATTTCAATGCCGTTGTCCTTGGAGGCCTGAACGCAGTCGGCAAAGCGGGAGACGCTCTCCTCGGGGGTCATGTTCAGGTTCTTCAGGTTGTGCTGGCGGCTGGCGGAGACATTGAGCTTGACCTTCTTGCAGCCGCAGTCCACGGCACGCTGTACGCCCCGCAGGTTGGGGATGAGGGCGCGCAGCTCTACGCCGGGCACCTGGCCGATGGCCTTGAAGACCTCGTCGGTGTCGGCCATCTGGGGGACCGCCTTGGGGTGCATGAAAGAGCCCACCTCAATGACCTTGAAGCCCGCGTCGATGAGGCCGCGGAACAGGGAAATCTTTTCCTCGGTGGGGAGCAGAGTCTTTTCGTTCTGGAGGCCGTCGCGCAGACCAACCTCGCACAGGGTAATGGAAGAGGGTAAATTGTTCATGAAATTACCTCCAATCATTCAATAAGGCCCAAATAGCCCGGTATTTTTTGTAATTTCATCATATCCTAAGGGGCTGACAAAATCCAATACAAAATTTAAATGGAGCCATAGAAACCATCCATCAAACCGGCTCCATGCAGAAGAGCGCGCTCCCCAAAGAGCAGACCTTCGGGGAGCGCGCGGCTATATTTGGGGACCTGGGCCTGTTACAAGGGCAGAAGCACCCAGAACAGGGGACCGTCGGAGCAGTTTTCCACCCCACAGCTGCCCCCGTGGGCCTGGGCCGCCGCCCGGACAATGGCAAGGCCCAGACCGGTGCCGCCGCTTTCCCGGCTGCGGGCCTTATCTCCCCGGTAGAAGGGCTCGAAGAGGTGGGGAAGGTCTTCCGGGGGAATGGACGGGCCGCCGTTTTGCACGGTGAGGCGCACGCCGGTTTCCTCCGCTTTCAGCGTGACTCGGACGCGCCCGCCGGGAGTGCAGTGGCGCAGGGCGTTGGAGGCCAGGTTGTCCGCCAGCTCCCGCAGCCGCTCCCGGTCCCCCTCCACCATATAGTCCTCCAGTTCCAGGGAGAGGGTGAGGTGCTTTTGCTCCAGGGGAAGGGACAGGGGCTCCCACACCTCCCGCACCAGGGCGGCCAGGTTGATGGGCTCCCGGTGAAGCTCCGCTCCGGCCTCCAGACGGCTGAGCTCCAATAAGCTGCCCACCAGATGGGCCATGCGGTCGCTCTCCTCCAAAATGATGTCCAGATATTGCTTCCGCTTCTGGGGGTCAATGTCCTCCCGGAGGGCCTCTGCGTGGGTGCGCAGCACGGCCAGGGGCGTTTTCAGCTCGTGGGCGGCTCCACGGGTAAAGGAGCGCTCCCGCTGGAGCTGTCCTTCCAACTGGTCCTGGGCGGCGTTGAAGGCCTGGGCCAGGGCGTTCAGTTCCCGCACCGGCCCGTCCGCCCGGCAGCGGCCCTCCTGGGTGGCCAGGCTCAGCTCCTCCACAGGACCGGTCACCTTGCGGGACAGGTGGGCGGAGAGGATCAGGACCACCAGGACGGTGAGCACAAAGGTGCTGATGTAAAGAAACCGCTGCTGCTCCAGCGCGGCCTGGAGCACGTCGCACTGTCCGGCCACCAGGCGCATAGAGCCCCCGTCTCCGCCATAGGAGCCCGTGAGCTGCCCGCCGCTGGTCCGCACGGGCCGTCCGTCGCCCGCCGCCTCCCGGTCCAGCATGGCCTGGGCCTCCCGGAAATTGGAGAGACGCAGCTCCATGTCCACAGGTCCGTCTCCGCTGCTACCATAGGAGGGGAGCAGGACGTTACTCACCCGCATAAATTGAAACTCCAGGGTGATGGGGTTCTCCCCCTGGGTACTGGTCTCCACCATGGTCTCCACGCTGCCGTCGGGGTGGACGAGCTCGATCTTCTGCACATTTACAGCATAGCCGGGCAGTTCGATGCCTGTCACTCGGGCGTAGGTGCCGTCGAAGTTTCTAAGATCGCTCCCCTCCGCCTCCACTGTCTCTCCCCACCAGCTGTCCGGGGGATAGAGGGCGTATTCCCAGCTCCAGTTTCGGTGCTCCACGATCCAGCGGGCCAGCTGAATCTGCCCCTGGTCATCCAGGCCGCTGTCAAAATAGAGGTGCCACCGCTCTCCCTGGTCCACCCCGGCCTCGTGTCCGTAGCCGTAGGTGAGCTGGCTGCGGATTTCCTTGCCCTCCTCATCCCGCATGAGAAAGGCCATGCCGCCCTCGCCAAAGTCTGTGAGTGTGAGAGCGGCGGCGCTGAGGTTGTAGGTCATGATATGGTCGGCCTTGGCCCCCAGGCCCTTGGACAGATTGTTTTGGTACACTTCATACTGTTCTTCCATGGTGGATCTGGCGGAATTGTACCGCATGGAGACCGTCTGTTCCAGCTTCTCACAGGTAAAGTTGGTGAGCAGGGCCATGGTGCCCAGCCACAGCAGGGCAAAGGCGGTGGTGAGAGGTACCGCCAGCCGCCATCGGAGCTTTCTGGGCCGATTTCGCTTCATGCTCACACCTCCTCCAGGCGATACCCGGACTTGAATACCGTCTTGATCTGTCCGCCCGCCTCCCCCAGGGCGGCGCGCAGGCTGCGAA
>DBFWXD010000492.1:0-2340 GCA_048215895.1 Eubacteriales bacterium | reverse complement strand
ATCTAATTGAGTGCAGAAGGCATCTCCATCAATATCCTGAACTTGGTTCTGTTCTTCCAAAGACCTGTCAATATGTGAGAGCACAGCTGGAACAGATGGGATACCAGGTGGAAGAGGTTGCCTCCGGCGGCCTGCTGGCTTCTGTTGGACAAGGGAACGGGAAAACTCTGCTGATCCGCGCGGACATGGACGCACTGCCCATGCAGGAGGAGAGCGGCGAGCCCTTTTCCTCCCTGCATCCGGGCATCGCTCATACCTGCGGGCATGATTTTCATACCGCATTCCTGCTGGGTGCGGCAAAGCTGCTGAAAGAACGGGAACACGAAATCCCCGGCACCATCAAGCTGTTTTTCCAAACGGCGGAAGAGACACTGGAAGGTGCACAGTCTGCGATTGCCGCAGGCGTACTGCAAAATCCGGAAGTCAACGCCGCAATGGGAATTCACGTGCAGCCCCTTCTGCCCTTTGGACACCTGAATTACCCCAAGGGAGCCTTTCTCTCTTCCGTGGATATGATTCAAATTCACATCCGCGGAAAGGGCTGTCACGCGGCCATGCCCCACCTGGGTATTGATCCCATTAACGTAGCCGCCCATATGATTTTGGCGCTTCAATCCCTTCAGGTAAAAGAAGTCCCGGCAAACGAAGCGGTGGTGCTGAACATCTGCAAGGTAGAGTCTGGCAGCGCAACAAATATTGTACCCAACGAGGCCTATTTGTGGGGAACCTTGCGTACTTACAACGACGGGGTATGCCGGCAAATCAAGCAGCGCATGCAGGAGATTGTCGCCTGCACAGCACAGGCCTTTGGCGCAGAAGCCGAACTAGACTTTTTGGAACACTGTCCCTGCACGGTCAACGATCCCGATTTGGTGGACGCGGTCGCAAGCAGCTTACAGACCTTTGAGCAGCCCTTTCACTCTAACCCAGACTATCGTCTTCAGGTTTCAGATGACTTTGGTTTCTTCTCTCAGGAAGTGCCTACCGTTATGCTGATGATCGGCTGCAAGCCCGAACAAGGGCAGCCTTATACCAATCATAGTCCCGGTGTGCGATACGACGAAGGCGTGCTTCCCTATGGAGCAGCGCTGCTTGCCCACTGTGCATGGGATTGGCAGATGAAACAAAAGTAAAAACAGATAAAGGGGAGAATTATTTTGACTGCTATTTATGCCTTTACCATCGTTATGATCATCTTTGCGATCGGTGAATTTTGTTCTTCTAAAACAAAGGCCATTTTGTCCCTTCCTCTGGTTGCCGCCATTTTGATGCTGGCCTACTACTGGCTTGGCTTCCCGAAAAGCCTGGTCAGCGACGCCGGCCTGGTGGTCATCGGCTCGCTGAGCAGCGGCATTGTCATCGCCGGCGTGGGAACCACCATCAATCTGCCCGAACTGATCCGTCAGTGGAAAACCATTGTGATCAGCATCACTTCCGTGGTGGTGGGCGTCATTGGTATCATGGTGGTAGGTTCTCTTATCATTGGCTATGAGCAGGCCGTGGCGGGCGCACCGGTGTTTGCCGGCTCCATCTCCGCCGTGGTCATCATGCGCGACCACTTTAACGCCGACGGCCGGGAATATCTGTCCGCCCTGTGCAACATGCTGCTGACGGTTCAGACGCTGGTCGGCCTCCCCCTGTCCACCTTCATGATGCGGCGTGCCGCCTCCGACTTCCTGAAGGATAAGAATAATCTGGTACTGTACAGCACTGCCCAGGAAACCACTCAGAAGACAGGCCGCAAGCTGTTCCATCTCCCCGAATCCATGAGCAGCAGCATTATCATTCTGGCCAAGCTGTCCCTGGTGGTTGCCCTCTCCAACTTCCTGTCCGGTCTCACCAACGGCGCCATCCACTATATGGTTATGGCTATGTTCGTCGGACTCATCTTTACCCAGCTTGGTCTGCTGGAGGAAAATGCCATGGCAAAATCCGGCTGCTCCAGCTTGTTCCTGGTCCTGATTCTGGCCAGCCTGTTTGAAAGCTTCTCCTATGTTACCCCTCAGGAAGTTCTGAGCATGATCGTTCCCATTCTTGTCGTACTGGGTCTGGGCAGCCTGTTTGCCGGGCTGATGTCCATTATCATGGCTAAGATCACCAAGACGAACCCCTACCTGGCCATCGCCATGAGCCTGACCTGCATGTATGGCTTCCCCACCACCCTCTTCATTTCTCAGGATATTGCAAAGGCCTACGGCAAGACGGAAGAGGAGTATCAGGCCCTCAGCAACTACCTTGTTCCCAAAATCGTCACCGCCGGCATTGCTACCGTGACCATCGCCTCTGTGATTATCGCCAGCTATGCCATCAAGCTGGTCTAACAGAAAGCAGGTCCTCTAC
>DBFWXD010000491.1:0-1662 GCA_048215895.1 Eubacteriales bacterium | reverse complement strand
ACAATTTGGAGAACTTTGAAGCATATTATGATGAAATTGAACTGTGCAGCGCCGCCGCTGGCAGCCATCCGAAGGGTGCCATTCAGATTCGCAACCGGCAGATGGTGGATCGAAGCGACCTTGTGGTATTCTGTGTGGATCATTCCAGCGGCGGAGCATATCAAACTCTGCGTTACGCCCAGAGAAAGAAAAAAGAAATCCTGAATCTCGCACACGTTGAAGGTTGCGGGCGAGAGTTTGCGTAACACTCTACACAGCTGATAGGAAAATTAACTGTCCCTAACGGAAAATGACTTGACTGGTTAGCGACGGCTAACTATAATCAAGCATAGAGTATCATACCTTTTGAAAGGCGACTATAGAAAAATGTAAAATTGATAAGGGCTCTGTACCGGAGATTCTTATACAGTGTTCGGTTGCACCTGTTAGCCACTGGTAAAGCTGGCCGACAGATCGATGTGCCTCCGAATCATCCGGATCGACTTTGCAGAAAACCACTGCGGCAAGATTGGAGGAGAATATGCCGATTGAACTATGGCAAGGGCTACTGATTCCCTTTGCCGGGACGACGCTGGGGGCGGCCTGCGTCTTTTTTATGCGGAACAATTTGGGTGAGATGGTACAGCGTGCGCTCACCGGCTTTGCGGCGGGGGTCATGGTGGCGGCTTCCATCTGGAGCCTGCTGCTGCCCGCGATGGAGCAGGCAGCGGACATGGGGCGGTGGTCCTTTGTCCCCGCCGTTGTGGGTTTCTGGCTGGGAATCTTTTTCTTGCTGGGGCTGGATCGGCTGATCCCGCATCTGCACCGCGGCAGCGCGGAGGCCGAGGGCATCAAAAGCAGTCTTGGAAAAGCAACCATGCTGACCTTGGCTGTGGCGCTGCACAATATTCCGGAAGGAATGGCGGTCGGGGCGGTCTATGCCGGGTGGCTCTACGGAGACAGCGGTATCACGCTGGCGGGGGCGCTGGCTCTTTCTCTGGGAATTGCCATTCAGAACTTCCCGGAGGGCGCGATCATTTCCATGCCCCTGAAAGCGGAGGGGGTCTCCAAATCCCGCTCCTTCCTGTATGGGACGCTGTCCGGCGCAGTGGAGCCCATAGGTGCGATTCTGACCATCCTTCTGGCGGGGATTTTGGTTCCGGTACTGCCTTACGCCCTGAGCTTTGCCGCCGGAGCGATGGTCTATGTGGTAGTGGAAGAATTGATCCCGGAGATGTCAGTGGGAAAGCACTCCAATATAGGGACTATTCTGTTTGCAGTCGGTTTTACCCTCATGATGACGCTGGATGTGGCGCTGGGTGCTTGAGTGAGTGAAGGTGAAAAAATGGGACAAGAAGAGCGGATTCAAAAAGCCTACCGGGGATTGGGAGGCAAACGGACATTTTATGATGGCATGATCACCTGTTCCACCCTGTCAGGCCGGGCGGTGTGCAGTCTGGTATGGGAAATGGGCCGTGCGGAAACCCAGGACTACCTTTGCGCCGCCCTTTCCGGAATACCGGAGGGTTTTTCCGGAAGACTGCTGGAAGTCCCCGTGGGTACCGGCATACTGACCATGCCCCTCTATCGGAAAATGCCGGAGGCGGAGATCACCTGCCTGGATTACTCGCCGGAGATGCTGGAGCGGGCAAAATGCCGGGGCGAGGGACTTGCCCATGTGCG
>DBFWXD010000490.1:0-4458 GCA_048215895.1 Eubacteriales bacterium | reverse complement strand
GCCAGCACAGCGGCCAGCTCGTCCCGCAGGGCCTTATACACCCTGGGATTGCCCTGCACTACCACGTCCCGGCACAGGAGCCGCTTGGTGATGTAGTCCTGCTTCGTCAGGCCAGAGAGCCGCACAGCGGCGTCGATCTGCTCGTTTTCCTCCGGGGATACCCGGAAGGCTACGGTCTTGTTCCTCCAGCGGTTGTGAGTGTCCAAATTCTTAGCTGACATTACGCTCCCATCCTTTCAAAATCCAGCTTGTCCGCCATTTCCGTCTGCTTGGACGGAAACAGGTGGGCATAGCGATAGGTGATCTCGATACTCTCATGCCCCACACGGTCAGCAATCGCCACAGCGGAGAAGCCCATGTCAATCAGAAGCGAGATGTGCGAATGTCTGAGGTCGTGGATTCTGATACGCTTGACCCCTGCCGATTTCGCCCCTCTGTCCATCTCATGGTGGAGATAGCTTTTCGTGATGGTGAAAATGCGCTCCTTCTTCTTGATGCCGTAGAGCATCCCCAGGTAGTCCTTCATCTCGTCACAGAGGAAGTTGGGCATTTTAATGGTGCGGTTGCTTTTCTTCGTCTTTGGCGTGGTAATGACGTCCTTGCCGTGGAGCCGCTGATAGGACTTGCTGATTTTCACCGTCCCGGCCTCAAAGTCAAAGTCTGCCGGGGTCAGGGCCAGCAGTTCCCCCTCCCGAATACCACACCAGTAGAGCATTTCAAAGGCGTAGTAGGAAACGGGCTTGTCCATCATGGCGTCCGCAAACTTCTGGTACTCCGCTTTCGTCCAGAACAGCATTTCCTTCCGTTCCTCTGACCCCATGTTTCCAGCCTTGGCGGCGGGATTGGAGCGCAGCTCATAGAAGCGGACGGCGTGATTGAAGATGGCGCTAAGCTGGTTGTGCAGGGTTTTGAGATAGGTAGCCGAATAGGGCTTGCGCTTCTCGTCCCGGTAGGCCAGCAACTCGTTCTGCCATGCTATCACGTCCTTGGTGGTGATCTCGCTAATCTTCCGCTTGCCAAAGTAGGGCAGAATTTTCTTCTGGATGATGTTCTCCTTGGTCAGCCAGGTGTTCTCCTTGAGCCGGGGTTTCACATCCTTGGTGTAAAGCTCGGTAAAGGCTTCAAAGGTCATATCCAGGTCGCCGGAGGTCTGCATCTGGAAACTGCGCTCCCACTCCTGGGCCTCCCGTTTGGTGGCAAAGCCACGCTTGCACTTCTGCTTGCGCTCCCCCGTCCAGTCCTGATACCGCACCATGACGTACCATGTTCCTCTTGCTTCGTCCTTAAAGACTGGCATTTAGTTCCCTTCCTTTCTGGCCCCGTAGAGCCGTTCGTTGAAATACTGGCGGTTGACCCGCCCTGCGATGGTGATGAAGCCCTTGTCCTTCAATTCTTCGTTGAGCTGCCGGATGAGTTTATAGGCGTAGGGCTTCGATACACCCAGCTCGTCCGCAACTTCTTCCGCCCGGATGAATCTGTTCTCCATATGGATTCCTCCTTTCTTTTGATTTAACGCTATTTGCTTAACGTAGTCCTATTATACTAACTCTATTCCGTTATGTCAAGACCTTCCAACGAGAAAATATAAACAAATTTATTTATTTTTCTCTTGACTGGTCTAAACATATCTGTTATACTTCAAGTGTCCCCATTACATAGATTGGAGTTGGCAGTTATGGCGATTGGTGAACGTATTCGTTTCTTCCGCAACATGAAGGGCATCACACAGAAGTATCTTGGCATGGTGGTGGGTTTCCCGGAACGCTCCGCCGATGTGCGTATGGCACAGTATGAAACCGGGAGCCGCACCCCCAAGGCCGACCTGACAAAGACCCTGGCTGACTTCTTTGATATTTCCCCTGATGCCCTGACCGTCCCTGACATAGATACCGACATCGGCCTGATGCACACCCTCTTTGCTTTGGAGGATATTCGGGGGCTGACTATTGGGGAGATTGACGGCGAGGTTTGTCTGCGTCTGGACAAATCCAAAGGCAAGACCTATGCCAATATGCTTGATATGCTGTCCGCCTGGGCGGAGCAGGCCAAGAAGCTGGAGGCCGGGGAGATCACCAGGGAAGACTATGACCGCTGGCGGTACAACTACCCCAAGTACGACACCACTCACCGCTGGGCCAAAGTCCCCTCCAAAGAGTTGAGCGATTTTCTGGTAGAAGCGTTCCGGGACAGGCTTGACATAGACGAATAGACAGCAAAAGCCCTTACCGACGTTGCCATCGGTAAGGGCTTTCTAATATGGTTGTCCTCACTTATAAGCCGTAAAAGAACATTCTTTACCCGCAATCCAGTGGGAATATAGAATGATACGGTATATGGGGAGCGTTATCAAATCGTTATCAAAAGAGAGATATAAAACCGTAAAATCGTTGTGCCACAACGGGTTCGGAGTTTCAAAAAATCACTCCCACTCGATCGTAGCGGGCGGCTTGGACGTGATATCGTACACAATCCGGTTGATATGGGGCACTTCGTTGACAATCCGCACGCTGATCCGGTCCAGCACCTCGTAGGGAATACGGGTCCAGTCGGCGGTCATGAAGTCTGTGGTGGTGACAGAGCGGAGAGCCAGAGTGTAGTCATAGGTCCGGCCGTCACCCATAACGCCCACGGAACGCATGTTGGTGAGCACCGCGAAATACTGGTTCATGGTGCCCTCCAGATGGGCCTTAGCGATCTCGTCCCGGAAAATGAAGTCTGCCAGGCGCAGAGTGTCCAGCTTGTCCTTCGTCACCTCGCCGATGACCCGGATGGCAAGGCCCGGACCCGGGAAAGGCTGGCGCATGACCAGATACTCCGGCAGGCCCAGCTCCCGACCAAGCTGACGGACCTCGTCCTTGAAGAGCATCCGCAGGGGTTCGATGATCTCCTTGAAGTCCACATAGTCCGGCAGGCCGCCCACGTTGTGGTGGCTCTTGATGACGGCGGCGTCGCCGGTGCCGGACTCGATCACATCGGGATAGATGGTGCCCTGGGCGAGAAACTCCACAGAGCCCACCTTTCGGGCCTCTTCCTCAAAGACGCGGATGAACTCCTCGCCGATGATCTTCCGCTTGCGCTCCGGCTCGCTGACGCCGGAGAGTTTGGAGAGGAACAGCTCCTCCGCGTTGGCCCGGACGAAGTTGATGTCCCACTTTTTGAAGGCCTCCTCCACCTCGTCGCCCTCGTTCAGGCGAATGAGGCCGTGGTCCACAAACACGCAGGTCAGCTGGCTGCCTACGGCCTCGGCTACCAGGGCTGCCGCCACGGAGGAGTCCACGCCGCCGGACAGGGCCAGCAGCACCTTGCCGTCCCCCACCTTCTCCCGGATCTGGCGGATGGCAGTCTCCTTGTAGTCGCCCATGGTCCAGTCGCCCGCTGCGCCGCAGACCTCATACAGGAAGTTGCGGATCATGTCGGTGCCATGCTCCGTATGATTGACCTCCGGGTGGTACTGGACGCCGTAGAAGCCGCGGCTCTCATCGCAGATGGCCACATTGGGGCAGGCGTCGGAGTGGGCCACCAGAGCGAAGCCCTCCGGCACCTTCTCCATGTAGTCCCCGTGACTCATCCAGGTGATGCCCTGGGCGGGAAGGCCCTTGAAGAGCTTGCAGGCCGAATCGAAATACGTCTCGGTCTTGCCGTACTCCCGGGCGGAGTCGTCCTGGGCCTCGGTAACCCGGCCGCCCAGGTTATGGGCCATCAGCTGACAGCCGTAGCAGATGCCCAGGATGGGCACGCCCCAGGTGAAAATGGCCGGGTCCACCTGGGGGGATTTGGGATCATACACGCTGTTGGGGCCACCGGTAAAGATGATGCCGATGGGATTCATGGCGCGGATGTCCGCCAGCGGGGTGGTGTAGGGCTTTACCTCGCAGTAGACGCCGCACTCCCGGACCCGGCGGGCAATGAGCTGATTGTACTGTCCGCCGAAGTCCAGCACGATGACAGTCTGGTGAGACAAGGGAATTCCTCCTTTGTGTAAATTCGGTTTATGAGATCTCTGCGCCGCCCCACTCCACCAGGGTGAAGCCGGTACGCACCGGGGCGGCCAGCGTCTGGGGCGGAAGCTCCACGGAGCGGTCCAGCGGCTTCCAGGCCATGAAGACCCGCAGCACCGTGTCCGGCGCCGGGTCTGCCGTGAGCCGGGCATGGTCCGTGTAGGAACTTGTCTGGAAGGCGATCAGATTATAGGCGTTCCCCTCCATGTGGGGCAGCCAGTAGACAATAAACTCGTTGGCCTCCCGGCGGTTCAGACCCAGAGTGGCCAGGGTGTCCTCCAAAAAGGCGGCGGTGTCCCTGCCTGGTACGCAGAAGCCCTGGGAGAAGTCATATTCCGTCCGGCTGACGCCCTCCCAGTAGAGGTAATTGTAGGTCTGACCGACCGCGTCCGTCAGCGTCCCGTCGGGGCTGGCGGTGACCATCCAGGAATTTCCATTCATGACGGGATAAACACAGGTC
>DBFWXD010000049.1:0-5758 GCA_048215895.1 Eubacteriales bacterium | reverse complement strand
TTGCTTAGCGACTTGAGCGCAACTACTCGAATAGCCAGCAGGGGTCTGACAAGACCTCAGCTTTGCTATACCCTTTCTGAGACATCTTTTCTCTTCACCACCATTCATTTTGTGGGTTGACACTTAATAGTTAATCTTTCTGCGGCTCTGCCGCAAACCTTCCGCCTGCAGGCGGCATTGGGGTCAGGGGTTTCCCCTGCAAGCGCGCAAAATGTACATTTGCGCTATGCTTGCCCAACGCCGCCCCAGGCGGCGTTGGCTCGGCCCCGCCGAAGCGGGGCCTTTTCTCATGCGGTAGGTGGATTATGATCCGGGCAGGCAGAGCCTGCCAACTCCTCGAAAAAGAAAAATCACCGCTCTGGACCAGAGCGGCGACGCTTATTGTGGGCTGGAATGCTCAATATTCCTCTGGCATGATCATCTCCACACAAGGGTGTCTATGTTAGCACCCTGAATGTCAAAAAATCCGGGCAGGGTGTCTAATGTGACACCCTGTCCAAACTACAATATACTACCAGAAAACTCATCAAGGACAATCGGCAGACAGAACGCCGTCACACACCCTGAGCCAGTTCCCGCTCAATCCGTTCCTTGGACAGGGCGGCGTAGGCATCCGTAACCTCAATGCCGGTGGCGGAGTAGCCCTCCAGCACAGCGGCCAGTACCGTGCTGCCGGAACCGGCGAAGGGGTCCAGAATACGCCCTCCCGGCTCCGTGATCTTTACCACATCCCGCATGAGCTGCAAGGGCTTTTCTGTCAGGTGGATGCGGTTCTGGGGATTGCCATACTTGAATACGCCGGGCAGACAGGGGACAGGTCTGCTGATAGGCATATCCCCGTTGGACCCCCAGACAATGTACTCAGCCTGCTGACGGAAACGGCCCTTCTGGGGACGGCTGTTGCCTTTGTCCCAGACAGCAGTGCCCCGCCAGATCCACCCCGCCCACTGGAGCGCATCGGTGGCCGCGGGGAGCTGCCGCCAATCGATGAACATGCACACAGGAGCGCCGGGTTTACAGATCTTACGGGCGTCATAGAGCCATTCGGCGGCCCAGCGGGTCCAGGAACGCTGATCCTTGGAGTCGCCGTCAAAGGGAGGGGGCGCGCTTTCTCCCATGCTGGAATATTTCTTGTCGGTGGACTTGTTTTTCTCCGCCTGGGTCCGGCCCCCGGAGGCATAGGGGGGATCGGTGATAACCGCATCGAAGGTGTTAGGGGCAAACTCGCGCAGAACCTTCAGTGCGTCGCCGTGGATGATCTCCCAGCTGGGACGGATCGTTGTGATATTATCGCTCATAGGCACTTTTCTCCTTTTTGTTTTGGATGGATTTTAGAGCGCGGACAGTTCCATGCGGGGACAGTCGCTCCTGCTGACTCGGCCGGTCCAGGAAGCCGCCCAGCCGGTTGGGGACGTAGTCGGACAGCTAGGTGCCGCCGAACTGGCTGTGCGTCTGAATCCGCCACATCGCAAGCTTTCCCACATTCAGCTGCACCCCCTCAAAAGAGAACAGCAAGTTTGTGAGGCCGTCGTGCTGGAATGTGGCTGCATGTTCAAATTTGGTGCCATTCAGCAGGATTCCTTCCTGGGTGAGCAGATCATTGATGCCGTCCACCCATTCCTGAAGGTCGCCGCCGCAGCCCTGGAGGATCAGTCCCTCCTCATCGGTCATGTGCCGCAGGTCCTCCATGGTCTTTTCTTGGATCATTTGACCTCCTCGCGCTTGACGCTTTTCTTTCTTCTGGGCGCGGTGCGCCCCTTTGGTCCCGGATCTGTCACAACGGGGATGTCCAGTTTATTGGCACGATGGATCTCCGCCCACATTCCTTCCGTGAACACAGGTCCATAGACATTAACCTGCTGGCAGCGTTCCACCAGGTGCAGCCCCATCTCCCGTGCGGCCAGGTCCTGCGCCGGATCGCCTGGATCTGCGATGGGCGGGAACATGAGATGGGGGCAGACCGGGATGTCGCCCGCCTGAAAAACCTCCTGGGCTTTCTGTCTGGCGAACGCAATGTTTTTTTCCACCTCACCTCGGAGGGGGGCGCAGATGTACACCAATTTGGGGCCGTGGTCTTTTGCCGGAACTTGAATGCGAAAGGTCTCCACATAGTCGCTGGCCATTTGCCGGAGCTGCCGGTAGTCCTCCTGGGTAGGATGATAGGCATACCAATCGATCCGGTTACCATCTACCCAAATATGCGGGTCAACGCCATCCCGCAGGTAGGGGTTGTTGGGGATCTTCTGTTTCCCCCATACATCCTTGAACCGAAGAGTCAGCTTGTCCAACACACCCTGGTCGTTGCCCAGCAGCGTCAGGCGGAGAGCCGCATAGTGATCCGCATGACCCAGTGTAACAAATTCAGCCCTGACCTGACGGTTTCTGTCCAAGCCACCCAGGCAGGCACGGCCTACAAAAACCGGATCATGGATCACAGCCCCATCCGCAAACAGTTTGCGGAGCTCCTGCTCAAAAAAGTTGCTCATCGGCTCATTTCACGCCCTTTCTGTTTTTGGGGCGTGGGAGGGGGCGGTTGTTGAGGAGCCAGTTCGTCTCGGGACGAATCCCGGATCACAGAACGGTTTTTCCCGCTGATCACCAGGGTGTCCAGTGTATCGTTGCGGATTTCCTCACCGCTGATCACCAATGCGCTGCCTGTCAGACGCACATCCCCAGATACTTTGCCATAGACCGCGCAGTGGCCGGACAGAATGGGAACGCCCATGGTATCCTTGTCATTGAGGATCATGGAAAACCCGGAGGCCCTGGCAGAGGCGCTGAGCACAGCGCCGCGTATATAGGCATTGTCCTCTACCCGCGCATGGCCGGAAAGGACAGCGCCCATAGAGATATAAGCGTTGTCGCAGACGACCGCCTCTCCGCGCAGAACAGCCCCCTTGTCAACATAGGCGTCATTACAGGCAATGGCATCGTCAAAAATCCATGCGGTATCGTCCGGCTCAAAGGAAAGGTTGCTCTCGCTCTCCACGAAGCCACCCAAATCACCGGCTCTGACCTCCGCACTCACATCTCGGAGTGCCCGGATACGATGAAGGAAGGGATACTTTTCGTGCGAGATCTCCGTGATTTCATATTTCTGATTGCTCGTTGTTCTCATCTCCTTTTTTATGCAGCTTTTTGGAACAGACTCTCCTGCGCATCTTCCAGACGGAACTCCGCGTCAATGTCGGAGAAGGTCTCGCAACGATTGAATTTCTCGCTCACCTTGTTGGGCAAGGCCTGCAGCTCCAACATCCGTTCCCACAGGTTTGGGTGGTAGTCATAGAGATGGCGCAGTTCTTTTCTTTTGGCGTTAGGGCAGAACCAGCAGCCCCCGCGGTTTGTAAATGTGTAGACAGGCGAAAGCAGCCCTGCCCGCTGGCAGAACTGCTTTGCATCTTCCTCTGTACAGTTGTACTTGTCCAGTAAGGAGACCCGGTTCCCGGCCAATCGAAGCAGCCGTTCCTGCTCGTCCTTGGCGATCCCAATATACTGAACTGTGTCGGGCGGCAGCGATTTTTGGTATCGCAGGATCGGTTTCAGTTTGCAATCTCTCTGAACAGCACACCGTCCGCAGATGGGAAAAGAACGCAGAAGGCCCTTCTTGGGACCGCGGGTGATTTTGCCTGTGAAGAGATCCACATACGTTTTCTCACTGCGCAGGACGGTTACCTTCACACCCCTGCGTTCTAAAGCCGGAATGGCGGTGGTGTAGATAAAATCTCGGTGTTCTGGCACCTCGCCGGAGATCTCCTTGTCGAACATGACCTCACAGTATACTGCCTCATCCAGAGGCTCCCCATGTTCCAGAGCCAGTAATATGGTGGCAAGACTGTCCTTACCAAAGGAACAGGAGGCAACATGTTTCAACGGTCCGACACACCTGCTTCCTTGATGCGACAGGCGTTGCACAGTACCTCCGCTTTGTCCGTCTGCTCCCAGGGAGCGTCCGGATGGGTAAAGTGTCCATAGTTGCAGAGCTGAGCGAAGATGGGCTTGTCCAGTCCGAGGGTGTGACGCATCCCGGCGGGGGTCAGGTCAAAGACTGCCCGGACGGCCTGTTCCAGCACCTCATCCTGGTATTCGCCGGTCCCATCGGTGTCCACATTGACCGCCACGGGTTCAGCCTTGCCAATGGCATAGGCCAGAGTGACGGTACAGCGATCCGCCAGACCGGCAGATACAATGTTCTTGGCAATATAGCGGGCCATGTAGACTCCGCTGCGATCCACTTTGGTGGCGTCTTTTCCAGACAGTGCGCCACCGCCGTGAGGGGCCAGTCCGCCATAGGTGTCCACCATCAGCTTGCGGCCCGTGAGTCCGGTGTCCGCCTCAAATCCACCATAGACAAAACGCCCCGAAGGATTGAGCAGGATCTCTGTATCCGCATCGGGCGGCAGCTCCCGCAGTGCGGGCTGGATTACATGGTCCATGAGTTCCTCCCGCAGCTGGTCCAGATCTTTCTCCGGGTCATGCTGGCAGGACAGAACCACCGATGCAAGACGCACGGGGATATCGAAGTTGTACTCCACAGACACCTGCGCCTTGCCGTCCGGACGCAGGCCCTGGATCATCCCGGTTTTTCTGGCGTTGGTCAGCAGCCGGGTGAGCCGGTGGGCCAGGATGACCGGCAGAGGAAGATAGGATTCTGTCTCATCACAGGCAAAGCCATACATGATTCCCTGGTCGCCAGCCCCGGTCTGGACTCCTTCCCGCACAGCGTGAGCAATATCATCGCTCTGATCGTGGGTGATGACCTCGATCTCATAGTCCAGCCCAGTGTACCCAGCTTCCCGGATGATCCGGCAGACAATGGAGGAGATATCCGGCATGATCTTTGCCGAGATCTCTCCGGCCACCAGCACTTTGCCAGCTGTGGCCAGTACTTCGCAGGCCACATGGGCGGAGGAGTCACCCTTCAGGCAGGCATCCAGAACAGAATCCGCGATGGTGTCGCAGAGTTTGTCAGGGTGGCCCTCGGTAACAGACTCTGCGGTCAAAATGTATTTATCTCTCATGGTCGATTTTCCCTTTCTTTTTTATGTGTTGGTCGCCAACGATCCGTCCCTGTTCTCCGGCTGCCGTTCGCACAGGAAGGATCTGCATGTTGTCGTACAGGGACTTGTATCGCTGAATCTGCTCATCCGTCAGGGAAACAAAGTCCTCCTGACCAAGCCCAGCGATAAAGAAGGTCCCGCAGATGATGTCATAGGGCAGGCGATCTTCATCCAGCAGCGGGCGGTTCATCGGCAGACCAAGGAGCTTTCCCTCAGAATTGCACACCAGGGCAACCAGCTCTTGGAACGGGTACACGGCTTCAATATCTCCGCCTACGATCCGCTGCATATCTGCGAGACTATCGATTTCTTGCACACGGCAGGGCTTTTGCGGTTCTACAACTAATACTTTCATGTGCGCTCATTCCCCCTATCGCTCATTCCCCCTATCGCTCATTCCCACGTTGCTTCTTGGGCGATTTGGCCTGCCCGCCGCAGATACGGTTGAGTCTACTGCTCTCTTGATCCAGTTCTTTGGCACAATGCTGCCACGCCTGTTTTCATTTGGACAGTGGCAGTCCGTTCTGGCGGTAGCCATCCCGAATGCCCTGGTAATAATATTCCGAGGGCAGAGCAGGAGAGCGCCACCGATCCCCATCCGTCATCACGTAGGCCATGACAGTCAGCTGCCGCCCCGCATGATCCCGCACAGCAACAGACTCTTTTTCGTATAGGTGGGGATATCCCTCATAGAGATCGAG
>DBFWXD010000489.1:0-2888 GCA_048215895.1 Eubacteriales bacterium | reverse complement strand
TTGATATACTGCTAAGTTGGAAAGAAAAATGTTTCCAACTTAAAGAATGGATAAGTTTTAAAATTAAGGAGTGTTCCAATATGAGCCGTATGGTCGGTACTGTGTCCCGAGGTCTTCGGGCCCCCATTATTCGCAGCGGAGACGATCTGGTGGAAATCGTCACAAATTCCGTGCTGGAGGCAGCCGCCGATGACGGCTTTTCCGTGCGTGACCGGGATGTGGTGGCCATGACCGAGGCCATCGTAGCCCGCGCTCAGGGCAATTACGCTTCCGTGGATGACATTGCCGCCGATGTGCGCGCCAAGTTTGGCGGAGAGACGGTGGGCGTTATTTTCCCCATCCTCAGCCGCAACCGCTTTGCCATCTGCCTGCGGGGCATTGCCAAGGGGGCAAAGAAGATTGTCCTCATGCTCAGCTATCCCTCTGATGAGGTGGGCAACCACCTGGTCAGCCTGGACGCCCTGGACGAGAAGGGCGTCGATCCCTACAAGGATGTGCTCACCCTGGAAAAGTACCGGGAGCTCTTCGGCTATGAGAAGCACCCCTTCACCGGCGTGGACTATGTGGAGTACTACCAGGGCCTCATTGAGGACTGCGGCGCTCAGGTCGAGGTGATTTTCGCCAACGATCCCCGGGCCGTTCTGGACTACACCAAGAACGTGCTGTGCTGCGACATCCACACCCGTGCCCGTACCAAGCGCCTGCTGAAGGCCGCTGGCGGGGAGAAGGTGTTTGGCCTGGACGAGATTCTCAACGCTCCCATCAACGGCAGCGGCTACAATGAGAAGTACGGCCTGCTGGGCTCCAACAAGTCCACCGAGGACCAGGTGAAGCTCTTCCCCCGTGACTGCCAGGATCTGGTGGAGGACATTCAGAAGCGGCTGCTGGAGAAGACCGGCAAGCACGTGGAGGTCATGGTCTACGGCGACGGTGCCTTCAAGGACCCCGTGGGTAAGATCTGGGAGCTGGCTGACCCCGTGGTTTCTCCCGCCTACACCGCCGGCCTGGAGGGTACGCCCAACGAGCTGAAGCTGAAGTATCTGGCGGACAACGACTTTGCCGAGCTGTCCGGCGAGGCGCTGAAGGAGGCCATCAAGGAGCGGATTCACCAGAAGGATGGCAACCTGGTTGGCCAGATGGTGTCTGAGGGTACTACCCCCCGCCGCCTGACCGATCTGATCGGTTCTCTGTGTGACCTGACCTCCGGTTCCGGAGACAAGGGCACCCCCATTGTCTATATCCAGGGCTACTTCGACAACTATACCACCGAATAAAATAGGTAAGGTCCATGGGCAAATGCCCATGGACCTTTTTTTGCTCGGACGGCATTTGTCGTCCGGGCATTTTTTATTTCAGGAAGAAGCGCAGCAGCTTTTCCTGCTTGGGGGAGTAGGGGGCATACCGGATGGGCAAATCCAGCCAGGTGGATTTTTTAACGATGCTCTTCCGGCGGGAGAAGGTCTCAAAGCTCTTTTTGCCGTGATAGCTGCCCATTCCACTGTCGCCCACGCCGCCGAAGCCCAGGCGGCTGGAGGCCAGGTGAATGATGGTGTCGTTGATGCAGCCCCCGCCGAAGGGGACATGGCGCAGAAAGCGCTCCTGAACGGCCTTGTCCTCAGAGAACAGGTAGAGAGCCAGAGGATGGGGGCGGCCGTTGATAAAGTCAACCGCCTCGTCCAGACTGTCATAGGTGAGGATGGGCAGAATCGGCCCGAAAATTTCTTCCTGCATGACGGGATCTTCCGGGGAGACATGGTCCAGGATGGTGGGCTGGATTTTTAAGGTTTCGGGGTCGCCCTGCCCGCCATAGACTACCTTTTCCGGATCGATGAGCCCCATGACCCGGTCAAAGTGCTTGCGGTTGATCATGCGCACATAGCCTTGGTTGTCCAGCGGGTCAGAGCCATACATGGCGGACATCCATTTTTTCAAAGCGGCAAGGAAGTCGTCTTTTATTTCCTTGTCGATGAGCACATAGTCCGGAGCCACACAGGTCTGGCCGCAATTGAGAAGCTTGCCGAAAACCAGGCGCTTGGCGGCCAGATCCAGCTTGGCGCTCTTGTCCACCACACAGGGGCTTTTTCCGCCCAGCTCCAGGGTGACGGGCGTGAGGTGGACGGAGGCCTTGGCCATGACTTCTTTGCCCACGGCTACGCTGCCGGTGAAGAAAATATAGTCAAACTTCTGCTCCAGCAGGGCCTGATTTTCCGCCCGGCCTCCCTCCACCACGGCCACATATTCCGGGGGGAAGCATTGGGAAAGAAGCCGTTGGATCAGAGCGGAGGTGGCAGGGGAGTAGGCCGAGGGCTTGACAATACAGCAGTTTCCCGCGGCAATGGCGCCGATCAGCGGCTCCAGGGTAAGCAGGAAGGGGTAGTTCCAGGGGGACATGATGAGGACCACGCCGTAGGGGTCGCAGACGGTAAAACTCTTGGCGTGAAACTGGGAAAGGGGAGTGGGGACGCTCCGGTCCCGTGCCCAGCGATTCAGATGCCGCTCTGCATAGCGCAGCTCTGAGAGCGTCATGCCAATCTCGCACATATAGCTCTCCGCGGGAGATTTGTTCAGATCGGCAGCCAGGGCAGCGGCAATGTCCCGTTCGTGGAGCTGGATGGCCTGCCCCAGAGCGTGCAGCGCCTCCCGGCGAGCGGACAGGGGCAGAGTTGCTCCGGATTGAAAATGGGCGCGCTGGGCGGAAATAAGAGCGTGAATGTCCAAAAGATGCCTCCTTTGTCAAATTTCGTCATTTGACACATAAAACGCCCAAAGGCGCGGCAAAAGCCGCGCCTTTGGAGAAAAACATAACTTACTCAGCGTCCTTGATGGCAGCCTGAGCAGCAGCCAGACGGGCGATGGGCACACGGAAGGGGGAGCAGGACACATAGTCC
>DBFWXD010000488.1:0-2506 GCA_048215895.1 Eubacteriales bacterium | reverse complement strand
CTACATAGCTCTCCTCCACGGGAGAATCCGGAGTCTGTGCGGCGGGCGGAGTCATACTCTGCAGAAATTGAAACACCGAGGTGTTCATGTAAAAGTTGATGCACAGCAGGCCGATAGCCATGCGGCTATGATTGCGAATTACAATGGTGGCCGATTTAAGGGGTTCGCCTTTCTGGTTTCGGTTAAAGTAAGTGATGCAGTTTGTGTCGGGCCGTTCCTCGATTTTTGCCAGCATGGACAGAGCCAGGTCTGTGATGGGGAAGCCCTCGCGTCGGCCAGTATAGTGACCGTTTATAATTTTGATTACGGAATGGTCCAAATCGTGAAGGCTGTGCAATACGATCTCGTATCCATCCCCAAGGTAAGCAGCCAGACCATCCAGCACCGATTTATAAGAGTCCAGAATTCTAAAATCAGTCTCGGTAAACATTACATTGCGCTCTTTCACCGTGTATCCCTACCTGTTTCGTGGATTAAATCAGTTTTCAGTATACCATAGGAATGGAAAAATTTCCACAGGGAATCCGATAAATCAGAAGACCTGTCGAAACAGAACACGGTTTGAGAGCAAAGAAACATCCCGCTCAGGGGTTTCGAGTCCGTATGCTCTGTGCTGTGCTAACCGCCGGAGAACTTTGCTGTACTTTTTTGTATGGTTTTTTCTGGTTGTGGATATGCTTACGGTATCCATAAAACAGGAGGGATTTTTATGTCCGCTGATTTTGCACAAAGTGAAACCAGACTCAATCTCATGCGGGCCTTTGCCGGCGAGAGTCAGGCCCGCAACCGCTACACCTTCGCAGCCGGACTGGCCCGAAGGAAGAACCTGTATGTACTGGAGAGCGTGTTCACCTTCACCGCGGACCAGGAACGGGCCCACGCCAAGGTGTTCTACAACCTGCTGGAGCAGGTGTCCGGTCAGAACCTTCAGGTGGACGGCACCTACCCCGTAGAGCTGTTTCCCGACATTCTGGACCACCTTCGCTCGGCCCAGCACAATGAGTACCAGGAGTGGGACCACGACTACGCGGGCTTTTCCAGAACCGCCCAGGAGGAGGGGTTCCCGGAGATTGCCCACATTTTCTCCATGATTGCCGGAATTGAAAAGACCCATGGCGACCGCTTCGGCAAGTTTGCTGAGCTGCTGGAGCAGGACAAGCTGTTTGTGTCCGATGTTCAGGTCAAGTGGATGTGCCTCAACTGCGGCCAAATTATCGACGCCACCATGGCTCCCGCCGTGTGCCCCGTCTGCAAGCATCCACAGGGCTACTTTATCCGCTGGGAGATGGCGCCCTTCGAATAACTGCAAACCCCATACCCAGGCCCTCACCGCCCGTAGAAGACGGTGGGGGCCTGGGTATGTCCATGAAGAAATGAGGATGGTAGGAGAAGGAAACCTGCCGGTTCTCAATATGGCTTTGTAGAATTTATACTAGACTTATAGGTTTTTATTGACACGACAGAAGTAGGTTGCTATAATTTAGACAGTTCCTGCCATGGAGTGTGTGTGGCGGAGAGAGATACAGAGGAGGTTGTTTCATGTTCAAACGCTTTACCAATGGCTGCGTACAGGTTGTGAACCGGTGGCTTCCGGATCCATTCCTGTTCGCCATCATCCTGACCATCGTGGTCTTTATCGCTGCCATGATCGGTACGCAGCAGGGGCCCCTGGAACTGGTGTGGTCCTGGGGGGGCCAGGGCGAAGTCAAGGATGGCTTCTGGAGCCTGCTGTCCTTCGCCATGCAGATGGCCCTGGTGCTGGTGCTGGGCTCCGCCATGGCCTCCGCCAAGGCGTGCAAGAAGGCGCTGGCAGCGATTGCCACCTTGGCTCACGACAAAAAGAGCGCAATCCTGGTTACCACCTTCGTGTCCACCATCTGCTGCTGGCTCAACTGGGGCTTTGGCCTGATTGCCGGCGCCCTGCTGGCCAAGGCTGTGGCCCGCCGGGTACGGGATGTGGATTATCCCCTGCTGATTGCCTCCGCCTATTCCGGCTTTGTGATCTGGCACGCCGGCCTGTCGGGGTCCATCCCTCTGCAAATTGGCGGCACGGGCTCCGAGGTGCTTGGAGTTGTATACCAGGCCCCGGTTACTGCCACTATATTTCACCCGATGAACCTGGTCATGGTACTTGTCATCCTGGTGCTCATGCCCTTCGTCAACTATGCCATGCATCCGGATACCGACCATACCATTGCGGTGGATCCAGCCTTACTGGTGGACGAGGCGGAGAAGACTTATACCATGAATACCCCGGCGGAGAAAATTGAGCACAATAAGGTCCTGTGGTTTATCACTCTTGTGCTGGGCTTTGCGTACATCGTGTATTACTTTGTGCAGAAGGGGTTCAACCTGGATCTGAACATCGTCAATATGATTTTTCTGTTCCTGGGTATTTTGCTCCACGGTGATCTGCGCAGGTATGTGGATGCCATCGCCGATGCCGCCTCCGGAGCGGCAGGCATTCTGCTCCAGTTCCCCTTCTATGCCGGCATCATGGGACTGA
>DBFWXD010000487.1:0-1853 GCA_048215895.1 Eubacteriales bacterium | reverse complement strand
CCCCATGACAGCGGAGAATCTTACCGCAGGTATTGAGTCCAATGTTGGTGCTTTGCCGCTTGTCTCTCTGAGGAGAGATATGGTTGGAAATGGAAATATGTGCCCGACCGTCTTCCCTCCAATAGGCCAGCTCCACCGGGTAGTTCCCATCGGCATATTTCAGCACATTCCCATAGAGGTTATCAAACATGCGCCGCAGCAGCTCCAAGTTCACCTGCAGCTGCCCCTCCAGAGGAGAAAAGCTCTGCCGCACCGTAAAGCCGTGGTTTTCCAGGGAAAACGCATACTCCCCCAGCAGATGCTGAAGCAGCTCGTCCCCATCCCGACCTTCCAGGTCGGGGGGCGCCCACTCAGAGGAATAGACCAGCACATATTCAAACAGCTTATCCGCCATGGATTTGATCTGGAGGGTTTTCTCCAGGCTGCGCCGGATAAAGTGGGCAAGCTGCTCCTGGTCCTCATACTTGCCCCGCTCCATCAGCTCCAGATAGGCCAACAGAGAAGTCAGCGGGGTACGCAAATCGTGGGACATGGCGGTAACCAGTTCGGAATTGGCCAGGCGCATACGCTCCTCTGCTGCCTGGTGGGCCACAATGGAGCGGCGCATTTGGTCAATCCCATCCGCCAGCTCTCCCAGCTCGTCATTGCCCCGCACGGTAACCTCATAGTTGAGATCTCCCCCGGCCAAGATGTCCAATTCCTTTTTCAGCTGCTGAATGTAGCGCAGCTTCCTGTGGATCAGGGTAATAAAACACAGGGAAAAGGCTACAAACGCGCCCAGGGCAGACAGAAAAATGGTCCCGTAATAATAGGCCGAACTGGCGTAAAAGTACAAAAACGCCCTTGTCTGGGTCCCATCGCTCAGCTCCAGAGCAAATTCCCGCTCTGGACTTTCCAGCTCAGGAGAGTAATCCTCCACGGGAGTCTGTCCCTGGGAGGTATAGAAGGAATCATAGATCAGCCGGCCATTCTCATAGATCACCAGATAGATCTGACTTCCCCGTCCGCACCAGATGTCCAGCGGACGCAGGTTTTCCGGCGTAACCTCTTCCTCCATCACATATTCCTGAAGGTGCTCAAATTTCCGTTCGGTCATCTGAAGAGTAAAGTTTTCTCCATAGACCGTCTGAGTCAGCAGCCAGTCGCCGCCCCAGGAAAGGACCAGAAACACGGCAGCAGCAGCCAGCAGCGACCGCAGAACATCAAAAAACAGTTGGGTGCTGAGGCTGTGCCCTCTACTCAATCCGGTACCCCCTTCCCCACACTGTGCGGATGGTCCGGCTGTTCTGTGGGTCATCCCCCAGCTTCCGGCGGATATTCCGAATGTGGACCATCACCGTATTGTTGGAGCTGTAAAAATAGGGCTCGTTCCACACGCTTTCATAAATGTTCTGCACCGAGAACACCTTGGCGGGATGGGATGCCAGCAGCAGCAAAATCCGATACTCCGTATCGGTCAGAGGTACTTCCCTTCCCTCCTGGCGTACCACGCACTGTCGGGGATCGATTTCCACCGTTCCGCAGCAGCGGATCACGGACTCCACCTCCGCCTGTTTCGCTCCATATACATAATACCGTCGGAGCATGGCCTTCACCCGGGAAATCAGCTCACTATAAGAAAACGGTTTGACCAGATAGTCGTCCCCGCCGGCAGAAAATCCCAGGGTCTTGTCCGAGTCCTGAGACTTTGCAGTAAGAAACAGTACCGGCACTGCCGAGCGCTTGCGGATTTCCGCACACACGCCATATCCGTTTATATCCGGCATCATCACGTCCAGAATGACAAGCCCCACCGAATCGTCCAGTTTTTCCAGCACCTGCTCGCCGCTGACCGCTTCGATCACCTGATATCC
>DBFWXD010000486.1:0-3190 GCA_048215895.1 Eubacteriales bacterium | reverse complement strand
CCCCCAGCCCCCGGGCCAGGTCATAGCCCCGCTGGGTAAAGGCCAGCAGGCGCAGCTTCATGATTTCCCCTCCCGATACTCTGTGGTGAAGGAGGGATCGTAGAGCTTGCTTCGCTCATAATCTCCGGCCAAAAAGTCCCCCACCAGCACCAGGGCGGTTTTGGAGATGTTGTGCTCCCGGCCCTTTTGACCTAGCTCTCCCAGGGAGCAGCGGACCACCTTCTCCTCCGGCCAGCTGGCCTTATAGACCAGGGCGGCGGGGGTTTCCGGGGTATAAGCTCCCTGGAGCAGCTGCTCCTGAAGCTTGTCCAGCATCCCCGCTGACAGGAAGATGACCATGGTGGCTCCATGGGCGGCAAGGGCGGGGATGGACTCCCGCTCCGGCACCGGCGTGCGCCCGGCCATGCGGGTGATGATGACGCTTTGGCTCACCCCAGGCAGGGTATACTCCCCCTCCACCGCCCCTGCGGCGGCGCAGAAGCTGGACACCCCGGGCGTTACGTCAAAGGGGATCTCTTTTTGGCGCAAAACGTCCATCTGCTCCCGGATGGCCCCATAGAGGGAGGGGTCACCTGTGTGAAGGCGAACCACTTCCTCACCCTTCTCGCAGGCTGGAATTATCACATCCAGCACCTCCTCCAGGGTCATGGTGGCGCTGTTATAGATCCGGCAGCCCTCCCGGCACAGGCCCAGCAGGGCGGGGTTTACCAGGCTGCCCGCATAGACCACCACATCCGCCTGCTCCAGCAGGGCGGCCCCCCGCCGGGTGATCAGATCCGGGGCCCCCGGCCCCGCTCCTACAAAATGCACCATATGCCCTTACTCCTTTACTACAATGGTAGAAAAATAGCCGCTCTGCGTCCCCTTCTCCAGCGGAGCGGCCACCCGCTCTCCGGGCAGGCCGCAGTTCTCCACCAGCGAGGCACGCTCCAGAGCGCCGGCCCGGTCCAGGGCCTCAATCACTCCGGGCAGCTGACGCCCGGACTTCATCAGCACTTTCGTCCCCTCCAGCGCCAAGGCCTCATCCAGATCGGACACTCCGGCGGGGAACACATGAAGGGGTTCCCCCTCTGCCGTCAGGCTCTCTCCCAGGCGGGCGGCCACGGCACAAAAGCTGGGAACACCAGGTATCATAAGGACTGAAAAGCCTTTTTCCTTTATAATTTCTGCCATCCGGGTGCAGGTGGCATAGATGGACACATCCCCCAGATTCACCATGGCCACATTCTGCCCGGCCTTCAGACACTCTGCAATGGCCCGGGCTCCGGCCTCATACTCCGCTCTGCGGCGGTCCTCCTCCCGGGTCATGGAAAAGTCCAGGGGCAAAATAAGCTTGTTCTCCAGGTCTGCTCCCTGTTTGGCAATGTCCAGGGCCAGCATCTCCCCGCCTTTGGTGCGGGGGGCGGCAATGACCGGGCAGGCCTTCAGCGCGCGTACCGCCTTTACGGTCATCAGCTCCGGGTCACCGGGCCCAACTCCTACACAGTAAAAAATTCCCTGTTTCATCGGTTCCATTCTGATAAAATCTCCTCTGCTCCCGTGGTTTTTCCCAACAGGCCATATTGGTTGGAAAAGAGCACCGCTCCCGTCCGGAATGCTCCAGCCGCCCGGCGGTCCAAGTGGACCTGGATGGCCTCCAGCAGGCTCTTCATCACCGGCTCCCGCAGCCCTTCCTGGTCCAGCAGGGCAATGCAGGCGTCGGCGGAGGCAGCCTCCATCAGACAGCGGCACAGCTCCCGGCTCGCTCCCGCCACAGCGGCATGGGCGCAGAACAGCTCTGTGCGGCAGTCGGCCCAGCGGCTGTGGGTGTTCATGATCCCTCCGGCCACCTTCACCAGCTTGCCCACATGGCCCACCAGAAGAATCTCCTGAAACCCCTGTTCCGCCCCAAAATCCAGGGCCTCGCCAATAAAGTTAGAACACTTTACAATCGGCGTCATTTCACTGCCCAGCTTGTGTTCCTTTAAGAAATCGGCACCATAATTGCCCGGGGTAAGGATGACCCGTCTTTGCCCCAGGGCGGCGGCCTGCCGAAGCTCCAGGGCGATGGTATCCACCAGGGCGGACAGGCTCATGGGCTCGACAATTCCGCTTGTTCCCAGGATGGAGATTCCCCCCTCAATGCCCAGCTGAGGGTTGAAGGTCCTCTTGGCCGCCTGGGCCCCTTCCGGAACCAGAATGGTCACCTTCAGTCCGCCCCCATAGCCCGCGGCGGCCCGCACCCGGTCCACCTCCCGAAGGATCATCTCCCGGGGGACATGGTTGATGGCGGCCTCCCCTACGCCCTGGTCCAGGCCGGGCTTGGTCACCCTGCCCACTCCGGCGCCGCCCACAATGGAAAGGTCAGAACCGGGGACCTTTTCCACCCGGGCTCCAATCAGAAGTCCCGCCGTGGCGTCAATGTCGTCTCCCCCGTCCTTTTCCACCAGACACAGGGCAGCTTCTCCCTCCATCCGGCACACCCGGGGTTCTACCTCCACTGGGAGTCCCGCCGGCGTCATCAGCTTCAGTAGCTGGGGAGCCTCACCCTCCAGCAGCAGCTTGGCCGCTCCGGCAGCGGCCAGGGCGGCGCAGGTGCCCGTGGTGTAACCCCGGCGCAGCCGTTTCCCTCCGGCCGTTACGTAATGTTCAAAGGCCACATCCGCACCTCCCGGCTTTTAACAAAAATGCTGCCCACGGAACCAGCTCCCATGGACAGCGCAAAGGGACGGGAATCGCTCCCCGTCTTGTTCAAACACGCCGGCAAAAGGACCGTTGCCTGTGGTCTTCCCCTTCGGCGGCGAATATTCTGGCTTATGCCTCTCCGCTTGGGACCACCTTCCCGGACCCAACGTGGTCCAGTGGCCTACGGCCCCTCGCTCCGCAATTACAGCAGCGTCCCTGCTCAGGATTTTCACCTGTCTTCCTCGCCTGTGCCGAAGATTTTTCTCTTGTAGGCCCATTATAAAGCGGCCGCACCGCCCCTGTCAAATAAAACCGGCGCCGGAGGCCATTTCGGCCTCCGGCGCGGCAGAATTCTTTATAATAGGGGTTGGAGGTTTACTCCCATTCGACAAATTCAAGTATATGAGGAAGTATTTCTCTTGAATCTACAGGTAAAGTATTCGCAAATTTGTTAATATTTTACCTGCTATTTTCGGCTGTCAATTTTCTTAGTATCAAAATAGTATCACAAGAGGCTGGAAAATGC
>DBFWXD010000485.1:0-1643 GCA_048215895.1 Eubacteriales bacterium | reverse complement strand
CATTTCCTTTTGTACTCATATGTGTACCGCATAATAATACCCCCTCTACTGGGTGTCCAGTAAAGGGGGTACATATCACTGGCGGTCCCTCGCTTTACAAAGGATGAGACCATAGAAATTATCCGTCAGTGCCAGCCCACCATTTTGCAGCAGCCGAACCAGGCGGAAAAAATTTATCATGATACCGACGGAAACGCGTTGTTCCTTTTGGAATATTTAAAACAGCTGGCCCACAATGGCAGTCCAGAGCAGCGTTCCGTTAAAACCACAGGGATCATTGAAAGCCGTCTTTCTGACCTTTCTCCCAAAGAGCGCGCTCTGCTGGAACAGATCTCCCTCTATCCCCGCTTTGCCACTCTTCAGGAGCTGCTTGTTCTGTCCCGCCAGTCTCCCGTTGAATTACTGGAAGATTTGGATTCTCTTTTGTCCCGACAACTGATTTTTGTAAACAGCACATATAATAAAACGGGCTACGGCTTTTCTCACCAGCTCATTCGTGAATATGTTTACAATTCCATGTTGGAGGACAAACGTCAGCTTTTACATCAAATTGTGGCACAGGACTATGAACGTCAATACAAACAAACAGAGGATATTTCCCTGTGCCCTATGCTGATTTATCACTTCAGCCATTGTAAGGACACCTGCAAGGAATACACCTATCGGCTGGAATATCTACGGGCTTTTTACGCGGTAAAGCATGAAATCTACCCCACACTCCTCACCAGTCAAAACACCGCAGATTACAATTTGCTCCGCCCCTCCGGCGCTGAACAGCTGATTGCTCTGGCCGAAAAAATCCGCTCCCTTACCGGCACTCCGGATCAGGTTGACCCCCTGCGCATGAAAATGGAATTTTTGATCGGGCGCTATGACCTGTACTCCGGCACCTATGAGAAGGGCCTGAAAAATATATATACCAGCATCGCTCTGGCCGAGAAACTTCACGACGCCACTTATTTGCTGGAAAATCATCTTCAGCTGGTGTTCCATTCCATTCAAATTCATGATATGAAGCTGTACTATGACAACATAACGGTTTGTCATGACCTTCTGCAGCAATATAACTACTCCCAAGCCGAAATCTGCACGGTAACCCGGCTGGAGGGGTTATATCATATGAAGAATTATCAATATGACCGCGCAGAAGAACTATTCTCCTCGGTCATTGACAATATGCTTCCCCTCTGTAACCTGGACACTACATATCGAATCGGCCTGGCTGCCTGTTATAACTACCTTGGTGAAATCCGTCAGGCACAGTCTCGTCTGGATGAGGCCCTCAGTTTCTTCCTTCAGGCCATCGATTGCTGCGGCGAGGAACTGGTCAGCGGCTTGGGCGTCTTCTGCAGCAATGCGGGATATATCCTGCTGCAGCAAGGAAAATTGGATGAGGCAGAACACTACATTAATCGCGCCAACGAATGCTTTGAAAAAACCGATGCCATGTGGGGGCGTTCCAGAGCCCGGTCTTACGCCGCGCTGGTTGCCGCACACAAAGGTGATCTGAAAAAGGCCTTTGAACACTTTGAGATCGCCAAACTCACGGCACGTCAGGGCGGGAATCCATCCGCTCTGCTGTTGGTAAAAGAAGTGGAGGAGGTCTTACTCAAATATCAGCGCGGGACCGCCCAGAATGAAAT
>DBFWXD010000484.1:0-4349 GCA_048215895.1 Eubacteriales bacterium | reverse complement strand
GTTTTGGAAGGTTAAGGCTTATAAAAGCTGGTTTTCACCCGGGGCTCCCGCTCAAAGGGCACAATCCCGGCAGCCTGCGCCGCTTGCGCCGACCGGATCATCCAGACCATATTGTCCGCGGTGAGACGCAGGGTCTGCATCCCCTCCAAGTCAGCCCGCACCTCCTCCGGGGCATCCCCATGGACGCTGTTCCAGTACTGTGAGGAGACCACGGGCATGGAGGAAATGGTAAAATACTTATTCAGCTGATCAAACACGTTTCCTGCTCCGCCCCGGCGGCAGCTGACCACTCCGGCGGCAGGTTTCCCGGAAAAGAGCCGCTTGGCATCATAAAACACCCGGTCCAGCACGCATTTCAGCCCTCCCGCAATGCCGCCGAAGTAGACGGGGGAACCAATCACCAGGCCGTCTGCCTGCTGAATTTTCTCGATGCACTGGTTGACGCAGTCATCGTCAAAGACACACGCTCCCTTTCCCCAGCAGCTCTTGCAGTCCACACAGCCCCGGATGGGGCGGTTGCCAATCCAGAAGATTTCTGCCTTGGCCCCCCGCTTGTCAAACTGACGGGCCATCTCTTCCAGGGCGGTATAGGTGCAGCCTTTTTCATGGGGACTTCCATTGATAAGCAAAATGTTCATAATGTTCTCTCCCTGCTTTTGGGGCGCAGCCCGATTTTGTCAGCTTTATTTTACCTAAGTCAGGCCACAATGGCAAGAGGACCTGAGTGATGATACACTCAGGTCCTCTTGTAGATACGGTTTTAATAAGCCAGCTTCTCCTCCAGCCAAGCCTTCAGCTCGCTGATGGGCACACGCACCTGCTCCATGGTATCACGGTCGCGGATGGTGACGGCGTGGTCGGCCTCCTCGGTCTCGCTGCCCACGGTCTGGAAGTCCACGGTGATGCAGTAGGGGGTACCCACCTCGTCCTGGCGGCGATAACGCTTGCCGATGGAGCCGGCGTCGTCGTAGTCCACCATGAAGTACTTGCTGAGCTCCGCCTGGATCTCCCGGGCTTTGTCACCCAGCTTCTTGCTGAGGGGCAGCACGGCGCACTTGTAGGGGGCCAGAGCGGGGTGCAGACGCAGCACGGTGCGGACATCGTTCTTCTCCGCATCCACAACCTCCTCGTCATAGGCATCCACCAGGAAGGCCAGGGTCACGCGGTCAGCGCCCAGGGAGGGCTCCACCACATAGGGGATATAGTGCTCGTTGCTCTCCTGGTCAAAGTAGGTCATGTCCTTGCCGGAGGTGGTCTGGTGAGCGTTCAGGTCGAAGTTGGTGCGGGAAGCCACGCCCCACAGCTCGCCCCAGCCGAAGGGGAAGACAAACTCAAAGTCGGTGGTGGCGTTGGAGTAGTGGGAAAGCTCCTCCTGCTCGTGGTCACGCAGACGCAGGTTCTCGTCCTTCATGCCCAGGTCCAGCAGCCACTGGTGGCAGAACTTCTTCCAGTAGGAGAACCACTCCAGCTCGGTACCGGGCTTGCAGAAGAACTCCAGCTCCATCTGCTCGAACTCGCGGGTACGGAAGGTGAAGTTGCCCGGGGTAATCTCGTTACGGAAGGACTTACCCACCTGGCACACGCCGAAGGGCAGCTTGCGGCGGGTGGTGCGCTGCACGTTCTGGAAGTTGACAAAGATACCCTGGGCGGTCTCAGGACGGAGATACACGGTGTTCTTGGCATCCTCGGTGACGCCCTGGAAGGTCTTGAACATCAGGTTGAACTGACGGATGTCGGTCCAGTTGTGCTTGCCGCAGGAGGGGCAGGGGATGTTGTGCTCCTCCACAAACTCCTTCATCTGGGCCTGGCTCATGGCGTCCACGCTGTGGCCCAGGTCGAAGTTGTTCTCCTGGCACCAGTCCTCGATGACCTTGTCGGCACGGAAGCGCTCCTTACACTCCTTACAGTCCATCAGAGGATCGGAGAAGCCGCCCACGTGGCCGGAGGCCACCCAAACCTGGGGATTCATCAGAATGGCGGCGTCCAGACCCACGTTATAGGGGTTCTCCTGGACGAACTTCTTCCACCAGGCCTTCTTCACGTTGTTCTTCAGCTCCACACCCAGAGGGCCGTAGTCCCAGGTGTTGGCCAGGCCGCCGTAGATCTCAGAACCGGAGAAGATAAAGCCCCGGCCCTTGCACAGGTTTACGATCTTTTCCATGGTCTTTTCGGTGTTTTTCATGTCCATACTCCTTTTTCAAGATAGTCGTGACTCAGGGCATAAAAAAACGCCCCAAGCCCAAAAGGCTCAGGGCGAACAAAACTTGTCCGTGGTTCCACCTGAATTCGTGTCTGGCTGACACGCACTTCGTTCCCGGTAACGGCGGGGACCGGCGGGCCATTTCCTGCCCGCGCTCCAGGGGGCCTTCCCGCCGCGCCTTCGGAGGATTTTCACCAGCCATCCTCTCTCTAACTCCCGGCTTTGGGGTACTGTTCCCTGTCGTCGCTTTGGTAAGCATTTTATGATAGTTTTGCCCCAATGTCAAGGGATTTTTCCCCTATCGGGACAAAAGCTTCTTCATGCCCTCCTCCAGGCCCTCCACCGTCAGGGGGAACATGGGAAATTCCCCGGCGATGACATCATAGGTCTGGGACCAATAGGCCCCCCACTGGGGGCGGCGGCTGGGGTTGAGCCAGATGCTGTGCTTGAAGCGGCCCTTCAAAAGCCGCAGCCAGTCCATGCCGCATTTGGGTCCGTCCTCCTGGTCCCATCGTCCGTAGTAGCCGCCCATCAGCTCATAGGGGGCCATCTGGGCGTCTCCTACCATAATGAGCTTATAGTCGCTGGGAATGTTGGACAGCACCCAGCTGGTGGTCACACTGTTGCGGGACAGGAGCATGGGGTCGTGGTAGAGGCGGGCATAGGGGCAGTTATGGAAGTAATAGACCTTCAGGTCTTTAAAATGTCCGGACTTGCTCACCGCCTGGAAGAGGGCGGAGCAGAGGTTGCTGTAATAGTCCATGGACCCGCCGGAGTCCATCATCAACAGCACCTTGACGGTATTCTCCCGGGGGCGCTTATAGCGCACCTTCAGCACGCCGCCGTTGTCGGCGGTGTCCTTGATGGTGTTGTCCACATCAAACTCGGTGGGGGGGAGGTCCACCAGGCCGGAAAACTGCCGCAGTTTCCGCAGGGCCACCTGAAACTGGCGGGTATCCAGAGTGTTGTCCCGGCGAAAGTCCCGGAATTTCCGCTCGCCCGCCACCCGGAAGGCCCGGCGGTGCATGCTCTCGCCCCCCACCCGGATGCCCTTGGGGGAGTTGCCGCTGTTGCCAAACATGGACATGCCGTGGGTACCCACCCAGTAGCTGCCCCCGTTGTGCTCCTCGGTCTGCTCCTGCATACGCTCGCGGAGCATCCGCTCGATCTCCTCCTCAGAGAAACCCATGTTTTTCAGAGCCTGCGCCTCATCCCAGGTGGCGTAGTCGGAGAGCACATCGGGCTTGTTGAGCCAGTCCAGCAGCTCCTGAGAGACCTCCTGCTGGAAGGGGACATCCTTAAAATACTCCAGGAAGGTGCGGTCAAAGGCGTCAAAGTCCGCCTCACTCTTCACCAGCAGACACCGGCACAGGTGGTAAAACCCGGTAAAGCTGGCCTCATGAAGCCCCTTGTGGAGGGCCTCCATCAACGCCATCCACTCGGTGAGGGAGACTTTAAGGCCGTTTCGCCGGAGCAAATAGAGAAAATCCTCAAACATGATGGTTCCTTTCCTCTCCACAGCTTCTCAAAGGATAGACGCTCCGGGCCCGTTTTTTCTCAAGGGCCCGGCAGAAGCCGTGGAAGTTCTTTTTGGGTACTTTTTCTTTCAAGAAAAAGTACCTTATCTCCAGCTGCGGCGCAGGGTGTCGATGTCCTCGTTCTTCTTCAGAAGCACACCCAGGTAGGGGACCTCCTTCACGATCCGGTCCACCGCCACGCCGCCGTGCTGGAGGGCCTGAATCCAGTCGATGATCTCGCTGGTGGAGGGCTTCTTCTTGATCTGGGGCAGACTGCGGATCTTGTAGAAGGCCTCCAGCACCTGGGTGAGGAGCTTCTCATCCAGATCGGGGAAGTGCACCCGCACAATGTCCGCCATCAGCTCCTTGTCCGGGAACTCGATATAGTGGAACACGCACCGGCGCAGGAAGGCATCGGGCAGTTCCTTTTCCGCGTTGGAGGTGATGATCACCACGGGGCGGTGGTTGGCCTTCACCGTGCGGCCGGTCTCGGGGATGTGGAACTCCATCCGGTCCAGCTCCCAGAGCAGGTCGTTGGGGAACTCCAGGTCGGCCTTGTCGATCTCGTCGATGAGCAAAATGACCTGTTCCTCGCTGGTGAAGGCCTCGCCCAGCTTGCCCAGCTTGACATA
>DBFWXD010000483.1:0-1638 GCA_048215895.1 Eubacteriales bacterium | reverse complement strand
CCACTGGAACAGCGCCTTGGCAAACTCCCGGGTGGAGAGGCTGTACATGTCATAGGTGGACACGATATCCAGCAGCACCAGTTTATTTACCGCCTCCGGATGGTCCAGCGCCATACGGTAGGCCACCCGGGCCCCCCGGTCATGCCCCATGACGTGGAAGCGTTCAAAGCCCAGGGCCCGCATCACCTCGATTTGGTCCTCCGCCATAGTCCGCTTGGAGTAGTTGCTGTGGTCAGGCAGCCCCTCCGGCTTTCCGCTGTCCCCGTAGCCCCGCAGGTCGGTGGCCACCACTGTGAAGCGCTCCGCCAGCTGGGGCGCCACCTTGTGCCACATCAGACAGGTCTCCGGGTGCCCGTGGAGGAGGAGGAGCGGCTCCCCCTGCCCCATCCTGACCCCGTGGATTTCCACACCGTTGGCCTGGATGTTGAATTCCTCTCCCTGCATCCGCATCGGTCTCTTCACCCTTTCCTCTATATTGAGCACTCTGCCCAATTTTAAGTTTCTTCTGCCCCCTATTTTAGCAGATGTCCCCACGTTGGACTATTTTGCTTTTTTCATCGACCTATGGCCTCCATGCATACCGGCCCTTCAAACAAAGCAGCGGGCCCCGGACCAAATGGTCCGGGGCCCGCTCTCTGTTCTTTGATCAGCCCAAAACACTCTTGGTGCGGGCCACCTTGCGGTCCTCCATCTTGGAGACCACCACTGCGCAGGCCGCATCGCCCGTGATGTTGATGGTGGTGCGGCCCATGTCAAAGATCCGGTCGATGCCGGCCACCAGCGCGATGCCCTCCACCGGGATATTTACGCTCTGGAGCACCATGGCCAGCATCACCATGCCGGCGCCGGGGACGCCCGCAGTGCCGATAGAAGCCAAGGTGGCGGTGAGCACGATGGTGGCCATCTGGCCGATGGTCAGGTCGATCCCATAGCAGGATGCGATGAAAACGGCGCACACCCCCTGGTAGATGGCAGTTCCGTCCATGTTGATGGTGGCGCCCAGGGGCAGCACGAAGGAGGCGACCTCCTTCCGGGCCCCCAGCCGCTCGGAGCACTCCAGGGTGAAGGGCAGGGTGCCCACCGAGGATGCGGAGGAGAAGGCCATCATCATGGCAGGGGCCATCCCCTTGAAGAAGGCGATGGGGGATACGCCGCCCAGGGCCTTCACCGTGCTGGAGTACACCACCACGGCGTGGACGATATAGCCCACATAGGCCACCGCCAGCACCGCCACCAGCTGAGCCAGGATCTTAGGCCCGTTTTCCACGATCACCGGGCAGATCAGGCAGGCCACGCCGATAGGCGAGAGCTTGATGATCAGGTCCATGATCTTCATGGACACCTCATTGAAGCTGTCCACCACCTGGGCGGCCACCAGCCCCTTTTCCCCCGCCAGCAGGATGCCGAAGCCCACCAGGAGAGAGATGACGATGACCTGGAGCATGGAGGCATTGGCCAGCGGCGTGATGGGGTTGGAGGGGAAGATGTCGATGATGGTCTGCATCAGCGACTGGCCCGCCGGGGGTTCATAGGCCAGGCCGGAGGTCTCCATGGCCGCAAAGATGTGCATCCCCTTGGCCGCGCTGGCCAGCACCAGGGCCAACACCACGGCAAAAGCGGTGGTGCACATGTAATACA
>DBFWXD010000482.1:0-1703 GCA_048215895.1 Eubacteriales bacterium | reverse complement strand
GTCCTGTGAGAGCGGGTCTTTCTGCCCTTTTTTGCGGGACTGTTTGTGTACAGACCGCAGCCGAAAGGCTGTTGCTGGACCGGAACGCCGGTCTGAATGCGCCGTCCAATGGACGGTGTCTGAACTTGAACGAGGAGGTGTCCCCCATGCTTCGTACCTATCAGCCTAAGAAGCGCCAGCGCTCTAAGGAGCACGGCTTCCGCAAGCGTATGGCCACCGCGAATGGCCGCAAGGTCCTGGCCCGCCGCCGTGCCAGGGGCCGTGCTCGTCTGACCCACTGATGTGGGGAAAGGGGAGGCATTCCGCCTCTCCGGACGAGGATCGAGATCTCCTATGAGATACGGCAGCGAGGACACAATCGACCGATATGCAGCTTGAGGGGCGTGGGAGAAATTCCCCCGCCCCTGCGGTGCATATGGGAAAAAGCGGGGCATCGATGCCCTATTGGACCGGGTCGGTGCCCGGGTGGAGGGATGACCGTGAAGCATACCGTGGCATTGAAACAGAATCACGAGTTCCGCCGCCTGTACAGCAAGGGCCGCAGTGCGGTCAGCCCCTATTTTGTTCTCTACTGCCGGCCCAACCGCCGGTCATACAGCCGCCTGGGCATCACCACCGGCGTCAAACTGGGCAACGCAGTCAAGCGCAACCGGGCACGCCGCCGGATCCGGGAGCTCTACCGGGGGGAGGAGCAGGCTCTGCTCCCCGGCTATGACATTGTAGTGGTGGCCCGCACCCGGGTGATCTATGGCAAATACGCCGACCTTCAGCGCAGCTTTCGGAAATTGACAGAAAAGCTGGAGCTGCGCCGGGGCCGGGAGGCGGGTGAAGCGCTGTGAAGCGTATCCTCATCGGACTGATCCGATTTTATCAGAAGGCCATATCCCCCATGCGGCCGCCCTGCTGCCGCTTTATCCCCACCTGCTCGGCCTATGCCGTGGAGGCGGTGGAGAAGTACGGCGCGTGGAAGGGCGGCTGGCTGGCCCTGCGCCGGGTCCTTCGGTGCAATCCCTTCCATCGGCAGAAGTCCATCCAATACGACCCTGTCCCGTGAGAGGGGCTCCCACGAAAGAATTTGAGACGGAGGCACATCATCAATGGGCGTTATGTACTACATCCTGTCCCCTTTCAGCTGGCTGCTGAACTTTTTTTACAGCTTTACCGACAGCTACGGTATTTCCCTGATCCTTTTTGCACTGGTCATCAAGAGCATCCTCTTCCCCCTGACCATCAAGGGCAAAAAGGGTATGATCCAGATGAACCTGCTCTCCGGCAAGATGCAGCAGCTGCAGAAGCAGTACGGCAAGGACCGGGAGCGCTACAATATGGAGGTCCAGCGCCTCTATGAGCGGGAGAAGGTCAACCCCATGAGCGGGTGTCTGTGGTCCTTCCTTCCCATTCTGATCCTGCTGCCCCTGTATGCCATCATCCGCCAGCCTCTGCTCTACCTGATGGGGCTGGACAGCAATCAGATCGCCCAAGTGGCCGCCTCCGTGGACTGGCAGACGCTGGCCGTGAACCACGGCTGGGTTACTGCCGATGCCATGGCCAAGCTGGTGGAGCAGTTCAACGCGGGGGAGATCGCCACCGTGTTCCAGAATGTGGGCTATAACCAGCTGTATCTGGCCTCTCTGGTCAATGAGAACACCCTGCCCGCCATCACCGCCGCCCTGGGAGAGGGCACCCGGGTCTTTGTGATGAAC
>DBFWXD010000481.1:0-8043 GCA_048215895.1 Eubacteriales bacterium | reverse complement strand
ACTCAAGCTCTGCCCGGTAACGGGGGCGTCCGGAGGAGCTTACTTGATGTTCAGCCCTCTGCTCCAAGGTGATTTTCCCGGCTCCCTTCCGTCCGCCTCGCACCAAACGGCGGCTCTCTGTGCGTGCTGGGGGCAGGTACTTGTCCTTTTCTGCGCATTTTGTCTATGCGCCAAATATCTTATCTGTTTTTTCTGGGAATGTCAAGGGCCGAGGGGGCGAGAAATGCGGAAATATTAAGGAAATTTAATTTGTTTTCAGGGGGAAATATGGTATACTGAACCAGAAGAACGAATGCACGCCCCGATCAACGGGGCTTTGGAAAGGATGGAATATCCGTGAACGAACAGTTTGATGTTCTGGTGGTGGGCGCCGGCTACGCCGGGGCCGTGGCGGCCAGAGCGCTGGCGGAAAAGGGCAAGCACGTACGGATCTTGGAGCGGAGAGACCACATCGGCGGCAACGCCTATGACCGGCCTGACGAGGCCGGGGTGCTCATCCATCAGTATGGCCCCCACATTTTTCATACCAACGACAAAAAGGTCTTTGACTGGCTGTCCCGGTTCACCCAGTGGCGGGACTACCAGCACCGGGTCATTGCCAACATCCCCGACGACAAGGGCGGGCGCATGACCTATCCCGTCCCCTTCAACCTCACCTCCCTGGAGACCGCCTTCGGCCCGGAGGAGGGCAAGCGCCTGGGGGAGAAGCTCATTGCCGCCTACGGGGCGGAGAAAAAGGTGACCATTCTGGAGCTGCGGCAAAACTCTGACCCGGAGATCTCCAGCCTGGCCGACTACGTCTATGAGCATGTCTTTGTCCACTACACCATGAAGCAGTGGGGCCAGAAGCCCGAGGAAATCGACCCCAACACCACCGCCCGGGTGCCCGTATTCCTCTCCCGGGACGACCGGTATTTCCAGGACGCCTACCAGGGCATGCCCCTGGAGGGCTACACCCCCATGTTTGAGCGGATGCTGGACCACCCCAACATCACCGTGGAGCTGGGCACCGATGCCCTGAAGCGGCTGAAGCTGGATGGGGAACAGATTTTGGTGGATGGAGAGGCGTTCGCGGGCCAGGTTATCTATACCGGCCAGGCCGATGAGCTCTTCGGCTTCTGCTTTGGTCCCCTCCCCTACCGCACCCTGCACTTTGACTTTGAGACCCTCCCCCAGGACGACTTCCAGGGGTATGGCACCGTCAACTACACTGTGGACGAGCCCTACACCCGCATCACCGAGTTTAAGCACCTCACCGGCCAGGACATTCCCGGCGTGACCACCATTGTCCGGGAGTACTCCAAGGCCTACTCCGGCGCGCCCGGCGAGACCCCCTACTACGCCATCATCAACCCGGAAAACAACGCCCGGTATGACCAGTACCGGCAGCAGGCGGCCAAGTTCGGCAACCTGTACTTACTGGGCCGGCTGGCAGAGTACAAATATTATAATATGGACGCCATCGCGGCCCGTGCGCTGGAGCTGGCGGACAGCCTGAATTAGGAGAGAGAAACATATGGATAAGCTCATTACCTTTGCGGTTCCCTGCTATAACTCCGCCGCCTACATGGAACACTGTGTGGAAACCCTGCTCCAGGGGGGCGACGACATTGAGATCATCTTAGTGGACGACGGCTCCACCAAGGACGACACCCCCGCCATCTGCGACCGCTATCAGGAGCAGTATCCCGACATCGTCCGGGCCATCCACCAGCCCAACGGCGGCCACGGGGAGGGCGTGAACCAGGGAATCCGCAATGCCCGGGGCATCTATTATAAGGTGGTGGACTCCGACGACTGGGTGGATGTGGACGCCCTTCACCAGGTGCTGAACAAGCTGCGCCAGTTTGTCCGGGACGAGAAGCTGGTGGACATGCTCATTGCCAACTATGTCTATGAGCATGTGGAGGACAACACCCAGCGAGTTATCCGCTACACCAACGTCTTCCCCACCGGCCGGGTCTTCGGCTGGGACAAGATCGGCCGCTTCCGCCCCTCCCAGTACCTGCTCATGCACAGCGTCATCTACCGCACCCAGCTGCTGCGGGACTGCAAGCTGGAGCTGCCCAAGCACACCTTCTATGTGGACAACATCTTTGTCTACCAGCCCCTGCCCTATGTGAAGAACATGTACTACATGGATGTAGACCTGTACCGCTACTTCATCGGCCGGGCGGACCAGAGCGTCAACGAGAGCGTGATGGTCAAGCGCGTGGACCAGCAGCTGCGGGTCAACTACTACATGATCGACGCCCACGACCTCCACGAGGTCACCGCCAAGCACCGGAAGCTGGGCAAGTATATGTTCAACTACCTGGCCATGATGGTGGCCATCTCCTCCATCTTCCTTACCATCGACGGAAGCCCCGAGGCTCTGGGCAAGAAAAAGCAGCTCTGGGAGCACCTGCGCCAGCAGGATTCCCGGCTGTACCGGCGCATGCGCTATCTGGCCGTGCCCGCCTTTACCAACATCCCCACCTATCAGGGACGGCGGCTTTCCGTGGCCCTGTACCGGATGGCCCGGAAAATTTATAAGTTCAACTGACCTTCAGGAGGGCGGCTGCGGCCGCCCTCTTTTTTTCTTGACAATACCTTGAATTTCTAGGTATAATATACCTGGAAGAACAAGGTATACTGCCGCGGGAATTTCCCGGGAAAGGATGACGGATATGAAACTGGACAAGGGCTTGATGGCGGGCAGCAGCACCATGCTGGTGCTGACGCTGCTGGAGTCGGGGGATATGTATGGCTATCAGATGATTGAGGAGCTCTCCCGCCGCTCCAACCAGGTGTTTCAGATGCAGGAGGGGACCCTCTACCCTATCCTGCACACGCTGGAGAAAGGAAAGTATCTCTCCTCCTATGAGCAGCAGGCCCCCACGGGGCGCATGCGCAAGTATTACAAGCTGACCAAAAAGGGCCGGGAGCTGCTGGGAGAAAAGAAAAGCGAGTGGGAAAAGTTTCACCGCGGCGTAGAGGATGTACTCTCCGGCGGCGCCAACGCACTGGGAATGGCATGAAACGGCGAAAAAAGACCGGCAGGAATGTTTTGGCTGCACTGCTGCTGATGGGACTGTCGGTGGCCCTGCTGTTGGCTCCTTATGGGATGCTGAGATGGAAGCTTTGGAACGCGGCTCCGGAGGGGCGGATATTGTGGTGGGGCAGTCTGCCCTATGAAATGCTGGGGAGTACCCCGTGGCTGTCGGGAATACCCATCGTATTTGCAACGGACGGGGAAAAGCTGCTGAGTTGCTATTTAGGCAGATATGAGGGCGAAGCGTATCTTTCCGGTGTAACCGAACGGACTTTTCCAGAGTGTGGGGAGGTAATGCTGATTTTCCCGGGTTGGGAACATGACCCACGGGAAAAGGAAACGCTGGACATACTGGCCGCGGTTCAGCCCCCAGAAGGAACAAAGACGGCAGAAGTGGCGGTTCAGTTTCCGGATGGCCAGGTGCGATGGGCAGAAGGAAAACCTATGGGTGAAATCGTACTGTTCCACATTCCCGGCATTGGCGAGGAGCTGACATCGGCAGAAGCAAATCACCAGGCAAGGGAAGCGTTGCGGCACAGTCATTATTGGGCGGCTTACCGGGATGCCAACGGCCAGATCCTTTTGGAGACAAAAGGGGTATTCGATGCTGAGGCGGATGAAACATGAAGCAAATAAAATGTGAACAATGGGCGGCCTGGCTTGACAAGGCTACCGAAAAAATCTGCCTGGGAATGGAACGGGATGAAGTGCGGGAAGAACTGCGGGATCATTTGGAAGATAAGACCTGGAGCCTGCTCCAGAGCCACCCGACGTGGACGGAGGAAGAAGCGCAGCAGATGGCCTTGGGGCAGATGGGGCAGGCAGAACCGCTGAGAGATCGGCTGGCCAAGATTTATGATCCCTTGGGCGGCTATCTCTGGCTGGCCAGTCAATGTTTGCTGTATGCGGCGACAGTGGGCTTTGGTGTATGTCTGATTTTAGGGATAGCCACTGTGTGGCAGATTGCCAATCTCTTCTGACAGGAGCAGAACATGGAGGGAACCATGGAAAACACAGAGCAAGGACGGGAAAAGTGGCTGGACATAGCCGTAGAGGGCATTCGCTTCCGGCCCGACCGGGCGGCGGTGCGCCGGGAGCTGGCGGCCCACCTGGAGGACAAACGGGCGGACCTTCAGCGGATTTTTCCGGACATTTCTCCCGAGGAGGCGGAAGCCCGGGCTCTGGCGTCCATGGGCGACCCGGAGGAGTTGGGCCGGGAGCTGGCCAAGATTCACAGACCCTGGCTGGGGTATTTGTGGGCGGCCAGCCGGTGGGCCTTGGGACTGTCTCTGGCCCTGGCGCTGGTGCTCTGGGGCGGAAGAGGGCTGTCTGAGCTGGAAAACCGGCACACGCTGGAGGAGATCAATCAAGGCAAGGTGCCCTATGGAGAGCAGGTCTATGAATACTACCTGGCCGGAGATCCCGAGGCCGACTTCCCACGGCAGGAGGGGGAAGTTCAGATGGACACCGGGATCACCCGTACTCCGGTGCGGTGGGTTCAGGAGACGCATAACGTCCGGGCAGGGCTCTATACCCTGTCAGTGACCCGGGGAGCTCTGTGGAAGCTTGAGGGAAAGGGCATCCAGGCGTCTGGAGCGCAGTCACCCCGGTACGTTTTGGAATGTGAGCTGACCGTAACCGGCTTGCCCGGACTGCCCCTCCACCCCGAGGCGGTCTACCACATCTCCGGCCTGGACAGCCTGGGCAGCACCTATGAAAATACCGGGGGCGGGCACAGCACCGCGCAGCCCTACATCCTGGCCATGGAGTTGACAGGTCAGGGACTGGAGCAGCGGTACCGGCTGTCCCTGTGGGAGGTTTCCCCACGGGCCGAGTGGTTCCGGCTGGAGTACAGCTGGGGCGGAGTGGATTGGAACCTCACCGTCCCCCTAAAGGAGGAACGGGTATGAGCATAAAAGGGATGTGGCCTCGCCCCTGCCTGGGGAGAAGGGGAAAAGTAATACGTAATTTTATCCTGAGTGCAGTGCTGCTGGTTCTGGCGTGGATGGCTTTGGGCAGTCCCCTTCCCCCGGCCCTGGCCTTTCACCGGCTGGAGCTGCGCTATCTGCGGGAGCCCTCCCAAATTGTGGCCCAGTTGGAGCAGGACGGAGATACCTACGTGGTGGGCTTCGCTGAGCAGGAGGCGGTTCTGGGTGATTTGGAGGGGGGCAGCCTCTCCTTCTGGAAGCTGCCGCAGGAGGGGACGGGTCTGATGGTGGCTGCCGGACAGCGGGCGGTCAACGTTCCTACCACATGGCTTCTGTCCATGAATGCCCCGGAAGAGGCGGTTGCCGCCCATTTGGAGATGGAGCTGTCGGCCTGGATGGTGAAGATTGGAGCGGACCGGGATGAGATCGTCCTGGAGCTGCCTGCCGTCCGGGAGGGGGAGTACTGGCAGGAGCGCTGGGCCTACTCCGTGGAGGGACAGCGGCTTGCGTCCGGAGAATTTTTGTTCCGGGTGGATGCACACGACCAGACTCCCTGGCAGGAAGCGCCCGGCGGACGGGTGGGAGAACAGATGGCCCTGGCAGAGTTGGCCTGGGAGTACCTGTACACCCAGGCGGGGCCGGAACATAACCCGGACTTTTTTGCCAAGGCTACATTTTATAATGAACAGGGCGAGACCGTCGGTGAGGCCTGCCTTTCGCCGGAGGGACATCTCGTTTACCCCATGCAGTGACAGGAGGAGACCATGGAGCGGGATCAGATGAATGGATTTCAGTGGCTGGACACCGCCACCCGTGGCATTCGCTTCCGACCCGACCGGGCGGCGGTGCGCCGGGAGCTGGCGGCCCACCTGGAGGACAAGCAGGCGGACCTTCAGCGGATTTTTCCCGGCCTCTCTCACCAGGAGGCGGAAGTCCGGGCTCTGGCGGCCATGGGCGACCCGGAGGAATTGGGCCGAGAACTGGCCAAGATCCACAGACCCTGGCTGGGGTATTTGTGGCGGCTGAGCCAGGGACTCTGCGCTCTGATGGTATTGGCTGTTCTGTGGGGAGTCATGAGCGGGACCAATCCGCCGGACCTTTGGGTGCAAACCAACCAGTCCTGGCTGGGGGAACAGCCGGAAGACCGGCAAGGGGAATTGGAGCGGATTGTGTTTGGAAGCGAAATTCAGTCCCGCCCCCTGCCCGGCCAAGAGACGATAGAATATAGAGGCTACACCTTCAAAGTGGAGGAGGGGACGGTGTGGCAGCCGCTGACGGAGCTGCCGGAAGACCGGCTTGTTCCCTATGAGCAGGCGGTGCTGCTCACCCTGCGGGTGGAATGGAACCGGCCCGACCAGCCCCTGGCCGCGAATTTCAGCGGAGAGCTGTGGGCAGAGGACGACCGGGGAAACGGCTACTTAAGCTATCAGGACTACTATCACGGCGAGGACGATATGCCCCAGTGGGGGGAGCCTCAGCTGCTCCACTGCGGCGTGCTTGCCCGCACCCCGCTGGGCTGCACCTATGAAGTGGTACTTCCGGTGCTGAGCAAGGAGACCGGGCAGGTGACCTTGCGCTACACCTATGGGGGAGCGGACCTGTCCATCCCCGTGGTACTGGAGGGAGAACCATGAAAACCTGGTGGAAGAATCTCTGGGCCCGGCGGCCTAAGCTCAGCCGGGGCTGGAAGCTGGTGCGGAATCTGGCGCTGGCGGCGGTGGGCGGATATCTGATCTGGAGCTTTTGGGGCTTTCCCCTGCCCACAGCGGAGATGACCTTCCGCCGCCTGGAGCAGCAGCACCTGCTCTCCCCCAGCCAGATGGTCTTTTCCACGCCGGAGTATGGACAGGGCACCGACGCCATATCCAGACGGGACCGGACCGTGACGGAGCTGGATGGGACCCAGCTCTATTTAGAGGACTGCTGGTTTGCGGGGGTTACGGAAGAGACGGCGGTGATCGCTTCGGTGGAGCGGGGCCTGCTGATGGCCGATGATGGTCAACTGCGGGGCTACGCCCGAGACGGGGAGCCCCTGCTGCTCCCGCTTTCCCAGTCAGAGTGGGAGATCCCCCGGGCCTATTGGGTGGAAGCAGATTACAGCGTGGGCGCCCACTATACTTATCACAATTTTGTGCCGTTTCTTCTGCTGGATGTACCCGAGGACACCCGGCGCGTGGAGCTGAGCCTGGAATTGCGGCAGGAGACGGGGACGCAGAGGCTGCCCTACCAGACGGACAGCTGGAATCTGGACGGCGGAGTCTGGCTGGTTGGAGCCTGGCGGGAGGATGGCGTGTCCCCCTCCCCCTGGCTGGAGGGCTTCTACACCCTGCGCCTCTATGATGAACAGGATACGCTGCTCAAGCAGCGGGAGGGGGCCATCCCCAGGCCTCTGTGAGAATGACAGGAGGAGACCATGGAGCGGGATCAGATGAATGGATTTCAGTGGCTGTACATTGCCACCCGGGGCATTCACTTCCGGCCCGACCGGGAGTCGGTGCGCGCGGAGCTTGCGGCCCACCTGGAGGACAAACAGGCGGACCTTCAGCGGATTTTCCCCGAAATGTCCCAGGAAGAGGCGGAGCACCGGGCGGTGGAGTCCATGGGGGACGCCTGGGAGGTGCGAAAGCAGCTGGCCAAAATCCACAGGCCTTGGCTGGGGTATTTGTGGCGCCTGAGCCAAGTCCTGGCGGTGGTGGCCTGCCTGTGGCTGGTGTCCTTCGGGCTGCTCCAGGGGGAAGACGCCTATTTGGGTGACAACCCCTATTCCGAATGGTGGGATGTGGATGATTTGCCCGGAACCGCAGTGATGGGGGACGATGACGACCTCCGCTATCTCCCCGGGGATGACCCGAACCAGCTGCTGGCCCTGGAGATTGGGCAGACGGAGCAAGTTGCGGGCCAGAATGTCTCCCTGCGTCGGGCGGCCCTGTGGCAGGGGGAGGACGGACTGGAGCTGTACCTCTATTTGCGCGTGGATACCTGGCGCTTTTGGGAGCGGGGGGTCCTGCGGGAGGAGTGGATGAAGGTCACCGACGACCGGGGCAACTGCTATGTCCTGGGCGGGGAGTCGGGAGAGCACCC
>DBFWXD010000480.1:0-2249 GCA_048215895.1 Eubacteriales bacterium | reverse complement strand
CCTTCGGATTGACCAAGCCCCTTACTATTGCCAGAGGTAGGCCCGATGATCACAGAACCGGGCTTTCATTTTCCGCTGGCCGCAGCATCGTCGATCATGGCTTTTGCGATACGGTCCTTGATGCTGCCAGCGGGATTGAAGTATTCGAGTTTGCCGAGCTGGTTGGCCTCCAGCCCTTCGCTCTGCTCAATAGGGACGAGATTCAGAGGCGGTGTTTTCCCGATCAATTGGTCCTCAAAATATAGATATTGCTCATTTTGTCAATAGGGCCGCTCCAAAAAGGCTATTGATTTTCCTATTAACCATGCGCTATAATAGGTTATAATGAGTGCAAGGAGACTTTAAAATGCTGATTTCTACGAAAGGGCGGTATGCACTGCGCGTTATGATTGATCTTGCTGAGCACCAGACGGACGGCTATATCCCACTGAAAGAAGTTGCTCAGCGGCAGGATATTTCAGAGAAATATCTTGAAACCATCATCAGGCTCCTTGTCAAAGCAAATATTCTCAGCGGACTGCGGGGCAAGGGCGGCGGATATAAATTGACAAAGTCGCCTGACCAGTACACTGTTGGCGCTATTTTACGACTTACGGAAGACTCCCTGGCGCCGGTTTCTTGTCTCGGACCAGGCGCAGCGGTCTGTGCCAGAGCAGCGGAATGCCGCACTTTACATATGTGGCAGGGTCTAGATAAAGTAATTAACGAATATCTGGACAATGTTACCATTGCAGATTTGATGAAGTCCGGTGCTGCTGGAGATAATTATGTAATTTGATTAGGTAACAGAATGAGCCGGTAGGATATCCTACCGGCTCATTTTTCCTCATATTGCTCCAAAAATCAGTGCTCTGTACCGTTTTTTTGCAACCGGGCACCGTATCTGGAAAACAGCGTGGATGTTGTTGAATATACTCTTTTTAATGCCGGGATTGCTTCGTTTCAACCCACAGAGCAGTGTTTTGTTTTCCTGACGTTTAGAACTGCCGCCTCCGTTGTCACAGATTGAGCCGTTCTCCGCAAAAAGGTTCCACCCTTTTCGCAAACTCCATCTGAGCCGTAACAATCCAAACAATACAGGGTGATATTACTGGTAAACTACAGGGGGGTATCTTTCCCTTGGAACCGATAGCTCGCGTCATTGAGCATAGCGGTGGAACCGCGTCATACTTCGAAATCTGATAGTCCAATGGATTTTTCATGGACCCAACTCTTTGTAACATTGGTCGAACACCTGCAAAAATTCGTCAAGCTCCTCTCGTGTTGTCAAATGACTGAGGCTCACTCGCCAGGAGGACAGCGCATTTTTTCGGTCCCCGCTGACGGCAAATACCGCTTTGGATGGCGTCCCCTCCGCAGAACAGGCCGACTTGACGGAAACACATACGCCCCGCTCACTCAAAACACGTTGAAATACCGTGCCTTTAAGCCCCTGAACACTGAGGTTGAGGATATGCGGTACCGCGCCTTCCGGACTGTTGATCCGGACTGCCGGATAGTGCAGCAGTGCAGTCTTTAGGTATTCGTTCAACTGCCGAACATAGCGGATTCGTTCTTCCTGCTGCGTCAGCGTCAATTGAAGCGCTTTTTCAATGGAAACAGCCAGTGCCAAAGCCGGCGTACCACTACGGTAAGGCGTCGTGCTGGAACCGCCGTGAGTCTGGGGCTCAATAATCAAACTGCTCTTTTTCAGGAGAAGCCCGCTGCCGTTGAGACCGTAAAACTTGTGAGGAGCGATGCTCATGGTGTCCACACCATCCATCACCAGCTCCGTTTTTCCTATCGCCTGGGTGGCATCCACATGTAGACGGCAGTTTGGAAAATCTTCTAGAATCTCCGTAATTTTACGGATTGGCTGCACTGTCCCCAGCTCACTGTCCACCGCGCAGACTGACACCAGGATCGTGTCCTTCCGCAGCAGATCACCCAGTTGCTCCAGGTCAATGGTTCCATCCCGCTGGATATCCAACAAATCGACTTCCCAGCCCTGCTGCTGTAAAGCCGTAAGTGTGCCGCCCACAGATGCGTGTTCCAGTACGGTGGAGATCATGTGTCTGCCGGTATTTCGGGAAGCCTGGGCAATTCCCTTGATTGCCAGGTTGTTCGACTCGCTGGCTCCGGAAGTGTAGATAATCCCGGCGGGTTCCACACCGAGAAGTCCAGCAATATGATCTGTCACTCGGGCCATCTCCTCGCAGGCTGCACGTCCAGCGCAATGCGTTGAGTTCGGATTTCCGATATACGTTTGC
>DBFWXD010000048.1:0-3706 GCA_048215895.1 Eubacteriales bacterium | reverse complement strand
GTACAGGACAAAGATGGCCAGCAGCAGGCTGAAGAAAATGGCCAGGAAGTTGAGAAACTTCAGGCTCCGCTTGTCCTCCAGCCGCTTGTCCGGGGTCATGGAGACAAAAAAGGCCAAAATCCGCCGGTGGACGGGCAGCAGCAGGAAGGCGATCACCGCTCCCATGAAAATGGGCCGCAGAATCTGGCCCAACAGTCCCAGGAACGACAGCACCTCCCCGGCATGGAACAGGAGGAAAAACAGCAGCAGCGCGCCGGCGATCACCGCAAAGGCAGTCAGCCCCGCCGCCACATATGGATTTTTTCGGTGGTTGTGCAATGCCGTCCTCCCCTCTCTTACACGCTCAGCTCTGTATCCCGGCCCTCCAAAGCCTGGGCATACCGCTCCAGAACCGGCTGTACCTCGCAGGCCAAGAACTCCTCCACCTGCTGGGGGCAGCGGCCAATATACCGGCTGGGCTCCAGATGGGCGGAGAGCTCCTCCTTGGTCATGCCAAAGGCCGGGTCAGCGGCCATCAGATCGATGAGGTTGTTGGGCTTGCCCAGCTCCTTCACCTGGTAGCCGGCCTCCTGGGACAGCACCCGAATGCGCTCGTGGAGCTCCTGCCGGTCGCCGCCCCGCTTCACCGCGTCCATCATGATGTTCTCGCTGGCCATAAAGGGAAGCTCCTCCAAAATGTGCTTCTCAATGACCTTGGGATGGACCACCAGCCCGGCGGCCACATTGGCCCAGATATTCAAAATGGCATCCACCGCCAAAAACGCCTCGGGCACGCTCAGACGCTTGTTGGCCGAGTCGTCCAGGGTGCGCTCAAACCACTGGGTGGAGGCGGTGATGGCGGGATTCATGGTATCGGCCAGCACATACCGGGCCAGGGCGCAGATGCGCTCACAGCGCATGGGGTTGCGCTTATAGGGCATGGCGGAAGAACCGATCTGGTTCTTCTCAAAGGGCTCCTCCACCTCTTTCAGGTGGCACAGCAGACGCAGATCGGTGGCAAATTTGCTGGCGCTCTGGGCGATGCCGCACAGGGTGGACAGGACGTTGTAGTCCATCTTCCGGGAGTAGGTCTGACCGCTGACCGGAACACAGGCTGTAAAGCCCATCTCCTTTGCAATCTTTTCCTCCAGAGCCTTGACCTTCTCGTGGTCCCCCTCAAACAGCTCCAGGAAGGAGGCCTGGGTGCCGGTGGTGCCCTTGGAGCCCAGCAGCTTCAGGGTGGAGAGGCGATACTCCACCTCCTGCAGGTCCATGAGAAGCTCGTTCATCCACAGGGTGGCCCGCTTGCCCACGGTGACCAGCTGAGCGGCCTGGAAATGGGTAAAGCCCAGGGTGGGCAGGGCCTTATACTCGTCGGCAAACTTGGTCAGGTGCCCCAGCACCCGGACAATCTTGTCCCGGCAGAGCTCCAGAGCCTCTTTCATGAGGATCACATCGGTGTTGTCCCCCACATAGCAGCTGGTGGCTCCCAGGTGGATGATGGGCATGGCCTTGGGGCACAGCTCTCCGTAGGTGTGGACGTGGGCCATCACATCGTGGCGCAGCTTCTTCTCCCACTGGGCGGCCTTCTCATAATCGATGTCGGTGATGTGAGCCTCCAGCTCATCCACCTGCTCCTGGGTCACCGGGAGCCCCAGCTCCATCTCTCCCCGAGCCAGGGCGACCCACAGCCGCCGCCAGGTAGAGAACTTCTTGTCCGGGGAAAAAATATACTGCATCTCGTCGCTGGCGTAGCGGGAGGACAGGGGGCTTTCATAACGGTTGGTAGACATGGGCATGACCTCTTTATCTCTAGTTTAAATCTATTATAGCGCAAAATTTCTCATCCTGACACTGGAAGGAAAAAATTTAACAAAGTCTTTCTCCGGCTTCATGGCTCCGGCGCGGGAACCCGGCCTCACATCAGACTGCGGATATATTCAAGGCCAACTTTGGCTGCGTTTTCCGGCGGGGCAGCCCGGTACTCAAAGACCAGATAGTCCTGGTAGTCGATCTTCTTCAGCGCCTCCATCAGCCGGGGGAAGTCAAAGTGCTTCCCATCCGGGAGCATCCGGTTCAAGTCGGAGATATCTACCTGGCCCACCAGATCCCCGGCCTTTACAATCTCACTGGCAAAGTCCGTCTCTCCGTTGGTGTGCAGATGAATGGAATCCAGCTGTAAACGCAGGGCGGGCATATGGAAGGAGCGGATAAACTCCGCCGTCTCTCCCACCAGGCAGTAGGCGTCCGAATCAATTTTGCTGATGGCCTCCAGCGCGAGCTGCACCCCCAGGGGCTCCGCCCGGGTTAAAAGCCGCTCCAGGCTGTCCCGGAACAGCTTCTTATATTCCGCTTCTCCCCCGGCGTCCTGTATGCAGCCCCGCACGGCCCCGATAATGAGCTTGGCTTCGCCCAGCCGGGCACACAGCTCCGTGTGGGCCAGCATACGGTCCACGGCCGCGCTGCGCCGCTCCGGGTCGGCCATGGCCAGACCCAGGCCGTCCACCGTGTAGCACCGCCCCGTGGCCAGGCCCGACACCTTCAGACCATACTCCTTCATGATCCGGCTGACTCGTTCCGCTTCCAACTCCTCCGGGCGGTTGATGGTCAGGGACATGGCATCATAGCCCATCTCAGCCGCCTGCCGGGCACACTCCTCCAGCGGCCCCATCAGCGGCGCTGTGTTGGAGGCAAAGGTTCCATCTGCCCAGACTACACTGGTCTTCATTCCCATAGACAAGGTTCCTTTCTGTCTTTTTATTCCATGTTTTTACTATAACATTGCTGCTTCTCCCCTGTCAATTTCTCTCCTTGTCCGGAAAACAAAACGCGCCCCCGACCCTTGCGGGCCGGAGGCGGATTTGACTTGTTCCGGGGAAATATCTCAGATGACCTCGCCCTTGAGGAAGCGCTCCAGACGGTCCAGACCCTCCTGGATGTTGGCCCGGGAGGTGGCGTAGGACCAGCGGACAAAGTTGGGGGCGCCGAAGCCGGTGCCGGGGACCACGGCCACCTTGCCGTACTTCAGGAACAGGTTGCCGAAGTCGTCGGCGTCCTTGATGACGGTGCCGTGCATCTCCTTGCTGATGAGCTTCTCAATGTTCATCATCACATAGAAGGCGCCGTGGGGGCGGATACAGCTGACGCCCTCGATCTGGTTCATGCGCTCCACCATGTAGTTGCGGCGGCGTTCAAACGCCTTGCGCATGGTCTCCACCATCTCCTGAGAGGCGGTGTAGGCGGTGAGAGCGGCCTTCTGGGAAACGGCGCAGGGAGAACCGGCGCAGTGGCTGACGTAGTTGGAGATGATCTTGGCCACCTGGGGGTTGGCGGCCACATAGCCGATTCGCCAGCCGGTCATGGCATAGGACTTGGACACGCCGTTGATGATCAGGGTGCGCTCCTTGGCCTCAGGGCTGATGGAGGCGAAGCTCACAAACTTCTCATCATCATAGACCAGCTGGAAGTAGATCTCGTCGGAGATGACGTAGATGTCCTCCTCCACACAGACCTTGGCGATCTCCTCCAGCTCCTTGCGGGAGTACATCATGCCGGTGGGGTTGGAGGGGTTATTCAGGATCATGCACTTGGTCTTGGGGGTGATGGCGTCGCGCAGCTCCTTGGCGGTCAGCTTGAACTGATCCTGCTCCCGGGTCTCGATCACCACGGGCACACCGCCCACCATCTTGATGAGCTCGATGTAGCTCACCCAGTAGGGCGCGGGCAG
>DBFWXD010000479.1:0-1804 GCA_048215895.1 Eubacteriales bacterium | reverse complement strand
TTCGCCCTGGGAATGCTGGGGCAAGAGTGGCGGCAGCTGGTATGGGATTATCTCGATCTCTGTGATGATGAGCACTCCCACTTACAGGAAAAATTCCTCCGGGAGTATGTGAAACAGTTTGGATTTACCGCCGATACCGTCCCTGTATTTGTCCGTGGGGTGCTGTCCATGCAGAACATGAAGTATTCCAAGGACTATGCCGCGTGGATGGCAAATGCAGAAAGCCTGGACGCTCTGCTGGAGGCAAAAATCCATCTGTCCGAGATCGTTCCAAGCGGTTTTTCCTCCGACGAGGATGATGACGAGGACGAGGAACCCGCCGAGGAAACAGAAGCCAGCCCGGAGGAAGTGCTGCAATACGCATGGGAAACAATCTGCTATGTGATCTGGGGCAAAGCCAGCGCCAAGGGTGGTCAGAAAGTGGTGGAAGCAGCTCCGGAGGAGCTGAGAGAGCGGTATCAGGAAATTTTTCGATAGGAGGAAACAAAATGAAAACCTTTGATCCCAATTATAAATTACTGGACGAGATGTATCAGGATGATTATTATCCTGCTTTTCTGGCAGACAAGGTAAAGGATGAACTCCAGAAGGTCATCGACCTGCTGGAGAGCGGCGAAACCGACACCGAAGTGGTGCAGGAAAAGCTGGACGAAGCAGTTTCCGGTATCAATGACCTCCAGGACGAATTCTTCGAGAACGACAGTGAGATTGAAACGGTAGCCCGGGACTGCATCGGCGTCACTGTAGACTACATTTTGAAGTGGTTTGGCATTCCCATTGATATGGAGGAGGCCATCCGGGAAAGGGACTGGTGATTTTTCAGTGCTTTGACCACATGGCTGTCGCTATGATGTGGGAATTGGGAAAAGGAGAAACTACCTATGGCAGAGTTCAAACAAATTATAGAGGATGCGCTGGACATTCTGAAATTTGACGGAGCCGTACAGGACACGCTGGCGGAACTGCGAGAAAAATGGGGCGCACAGGTCCCGGCGCTGCTGGATGAACGCTTTGATGCTGTTGGCGCTCAGTATATGAAACTATCCCATGAAAAAGGGGCAGCAGCGTTGGGACAAGAACTTTCTGCCTTCGGCTGGGCACTGTATAACCTGGACGATGAGGACGAGTATCTGTTTGCCTTGATCCCAGAGGAAGAACGCAGCGAATGGGAACGCTACTGCAAAAAGCAGGGGCAATATTGCCACCTGATGAAACAGCAAGGACGAAAATGGGGCGACCATGCCAAGGAGCAGGACCCTGGGAAGCTGATGCCCTGCGAGGAATACATACTTCAGGATGAGTACGATTATTTTTTCAATTCTCTGGCGGGTGATTTTGCGGCGGGCAAATGGAAAAACCAGGATGCAGAAGAATGGAAAAGCGGCTGTGTGGCCGATCTGCGCCGCCGTCCGCCGCAAGTAATCCGCTCCCACAGTTTGCCGCACCTTGGGTGCCTTACCTATTCCCCGGAACATGAACTATATGCTGCATCCAGAGCCTCCGGCGGTGGAACTATTGGCCGGGCATTACTGAGCAAGAATCCAGCCACCCTCAACTGGGCCGAACCGTCCCCTATTGGATATGACGGTCCACCCCGGACCCTGTGCTGGGCTGACCATTCGCTCTGGGTGGGTGATCCTACCAACGCTACACGGATTGAATTGACTGACCGAGGCACCTGCCAGGATGTGAAAAACTGGATTCTGCCGGAAGATGGATGGAGCACCAAATACCATTGCGGCATTACGACAGACGGGCTGGGCCGGGTCTACTTTTCCAACGAGTGGTACAAGGGGCAGATTTA
>DBFWXD010000478.1:0-2152 GCA_048215895.1 Eubacteriales bacterium | reverse complement strand
CGTGAGTGACATGGCTTTGAAAGAGAAGCTGTTGAAGAAAATCGAAAAGAAGACACTGGTCTGCGGTGTAGTTGGCCTGGGCTATGTAGGGCTGCCCCTGGCGGTGGACAAGGCGAAGCACGGATTTAAGACTATCGGCTTTGATGTACAGCAGCAGAAAGTGGATATGGTCAATGCAGGGCAGAACTATATTGGTGATGTGGTGGATGCCGACCTACAAGAGTTGGTAGCCTCCGGTATGCTACAAGCAACTACTGATTTTGCCCAAGTTTGCAAGGTGGATTTCATTGCCATCTGTGTCCCTACGCCGTTGGACAAGCATCAGCAGCCGGATATCAGTTATGTTCGTTCCTCTGCCGAGGCCATTTCCAAGCACCTGACCCGGGGCACCATCGTGGTGCTGGAGTCTACCACCTATCCTGGAACTACGGAGGAGCTGCTCAAGCCCATTCTGGAACAGGGCAGTGGCCTGAAGTGTGGGGAGGACTTCTACCTGGGTTTCTCTCCGGAACGGGTAGATCCGGGCAACCTGATCTATAAGACCAGCAACACCCCAAAAGTGGTGGGAGCCATTGGAGCGGAGGCCGCCGAGGTGGTGTCCGCTGTTTACCGTGCTATTCTGGACGGAGATGTGCATACGGTTTCTTCCCCCGCTGTGGCGGAAATGGAGAAAATTCTGGAGAATACCTACCGAAATATCAATATTGGCCTCATCAACGAGATGGCCATTTTGTGTAACCGTATGGGGATCAGTATTTGGGAGGTCATTGATGCCGCCAAGACTAAGCCCTACGGTTTCCAGGCTTTCTATCCCGGGCCCGGCCTGGGCGGTCATTGTATCCCTCTGGACCCCTATTACCTCAGCTGGAAAGCCCGGGAGTACGGTTTCCATACCAGCATGATTGAGTCCTCTATGATGATCAACGACCGCATGCCTGAGTACACTGTGGAGCGGGCTGGGAAGATTCTTAACCGTCACAAAAAAGCCCTGAATGGTTCTAAAGTTCTGGTGCTGGGTGTGGCCTATAAGCAGGACATCGACGACTATCGTGAGAGTCCCGCTATCCGGGTCATTGAGGAGTTTGAGAAGACGGGAGCCAGCGTGGACTTCTATGATCCCTTTGTGCCCAAGTACCGGGAGCGGGGGGAGTGGCACACCGGTCTGGAGGCCATCAGCCCAGAGATCATCAAGCAGTATGACCTAGTGACCATCACAACTGCCCATACTACAGTGGACTATGAGATGGCCTGCGGTTGCGGCGTACCGGTGTTTGACTGTAAAAATGTATGCAAAAATGTCAGAAACCGAGAAAATATCGAGGTATTGTAATACCGATAAAGGAGATAACCATTATGAAGTATGCGCTCATCGGCTGTGGTCGTATTGCGGTAAATCATATCAAGGCTGCTGTGAATAATCACTTGGAAATTTCAGCTGTCTGTGATCCTGTTCCGGAGGCCATGGAAGTATTGTTGACCAAACATGGACTGGAAAAGGATGATACTATCCATCGATATACTGATTATAAAGAAATGATTGAAGCTGAGCACCCCACCCTTGTTGGGATTGCAACTGAGAGCGGACTTCATGCAGAAATTGCCCTTTACTGCATCGATCATGGAGTAAATCTTATCATTGAGAAGCCTATGGCCATGAGTATTGCAGACGCTGATGAGATCATCCGCCGCAGTGAGGAAAAGGGCGTAAAAGTTTCTGCCTGTCATCAGAACCGGTTCAATGTGGCGGTGCAGGAGACAAGAAAGGCGCTGGAAGCCGGGCGCTTTGGGAAACTTTCCCACGGTTCGATCCATGTGCGCTGGAACCGGAATCAGGACTACTATACTCAGGCACCCTGGCGGGGAACCTGGGCCCAGGATGGTGGCTGTCTGATGAACCAGTGTATCCACGGGATCGATTTGCTTCGCTGGATGATGGGAGATGAGGTGGAGGAGGTCTACGGCGTCACCCGCCAGCAGTTCCATCACTATCTGGAGGCCGAGGATGTGGGCATGGCGGTTGTCAAGTTCAAAAACGGCGCCATCGGCACCATTGAGGGGACCACCAACGTCTATCCGAAGAATCTGGAAGAGACGTTATATATTTTCGGAGAGACTGGAACCGTGAAGATCGGTGGAACGTCTACCAACAACA
>DBFWXD010000477.1:0-1644 GCA_048215895.1 Eubacteriales bacterium | reverse complement strand
GCTAGTTTACCCATATTTACTGGGCGATCTCAACGATAGAGACCTGCTTGCGGTCCTTGCCCAGGCGCTCAAACTTGACTCTGCCGCTCTTCATGGCGAACAGGGTGTCGTCGCTGCCCTTGCCGACATTGACGCCGGGGTGGATATGGGTGCCCCGCTGGCGGACCAGGATGTTGCCGGCCAGGACGAACTGACCGTCACCCCGCTTCACGCCCAGACGCTTGGCCTCGGAATCGCGGCCGTTGCGGGTGGAGCCGACGCCCTTCTTGTGGGCGAAGAACTGAAGACCGATGTTCAGCATGGTGTCACACCTCCAAACTTGTGTGTTAAAAACGTCGCCGTGACGGAGGTCATTCCTCCTCCATCACGCTGATATGGTCGGGATACTCCTCGTGCAGGCTGGCAAAGTGAACCATGAGAGCCGCCAGAAGGGTCTGACAGGTGGTCTCATTGGCCTCGCTCAGGCCGCCGGGGATTTTCATGGTGATGGAAGCGTCGCTCTCCCGCACCTTGACCGATGCCCCCAGGCCCAGCACGTCGTTGACGGCGCACTCGGTCAGGCGGACGGCGCTGGTGACTGCGGCGCAGATAATATCGCTTCCCTCATCGGCGTAGCCACTGTGGCCCTGCACGGTGAAGCCCACAATGCGCTCTCCCTCCATGTAAAAGGTGACGGTGGTCATCTTACACGGAGATCTTGCCGATGGTCACCTTGGTGTAGGGCTGACGGTGGCCCTGCTTGCGGCGGTAGCCCTTCTTCGGCTTGTACTTGAAGACGATGACCTTCTTGCCCTTGCCGTTCTTCACCACGGAGGCGTCCACCTTGGCGCCCTCCACCACGGGAGTGCCCACGGTGATCTTGTCGCCGTCGATGACAGCCAGAACCTTGTCGAAGGTCACGTTCTCGCCGGCCTCGCTGGCCAGCTTCTCGATGAACAGGGTATCACCCTCGGTCACCTTGTACTGCTTGCCGCCGGTCTCGATGATCGCATGCATGTAGTTTCAACTCCTTCATTACGGGCTCGCTGTCGGGGGAGGAGGTTTCCCTCACTTGTTTGTCGCGCTGCGCACCCTCCGCGACGGCCAACGGCTCAACACTCCGCTGAAACTGCTGCCAGACTGCGTCCGGCCTGCTCTCAGTCTGCGTGTTTTGCTGCTGCCCTGCTCTCAGGCGTCTCCGCGCTTCGTTCCCATTCAAAGCGGCTCTGATAGTATATCAGCACAAATCTGATAAGTCAAGCTTTTTTCTTCTATTTGGTTACCGGCTCACCTTTTTCCGGTATGTTGTCGGCTCAAAGGCTCCAATGGCCTCACAGACGCCGCACACATCCGGCCGGTGGTCGAAGACAGCGCCACAGAACACACAGCGGTAACCGTCTACTGTGACCACCTGCTCCTGGGACATGTGTTCGGACTCCTTTGCCGGATGGTTGCGCTTGAGCCCTGCCAAGGCACTCATAAAACGGAATTCATGGTCCTTCTCAATTTGAGAAATCTGCTCAAAGAGCACCGCGATCTCGTCCAGCCCCTCCTCGCGGGCGGTTTGGGCATAGCCGGGATAGAGCTTGGTCCACTCCCCATATTCCCCGGTCATCGCCTCCTGAAGGTTGTCCGCCGTGCTGCCGATGCCGCACAGCCTCTGAT
>DBFWXD010000476.1:0-6265 GCA_048215895.1 Eubacteriales bacterium | reverse complement strand
CCAGCAGTAATTGTTATAGGCCGAAAACAGATCGTTGGCCGCGCCATCCACCGTCTCCTGGGCCTCCGATACCTTGTCCTGGGCCTCCAGCAGGTCATTTTCCGACAGGTTGCCCTGCTCATACTTCAGCTGGGAGACCGCATAGTTGTCCTGCTCCACGGCCAGGGCCGTCTGGGCGGCGTCCAGCACCTGCTTGAAATCCTTCACCTGGAGGTACAGGGTGCGGAAGGCAATTTCAAAGTTCTGAACGGTGGCATTGTAGTTATATTTTGCCGCCTCATAGGTGTGGGCCGCGGCCTTGTACTGATACTTGCCGATGGATTCGGCGTATTGTCCGCCGTCGTCCCGGTAGGTCTCATAGGCGTCGTCCAGGGTCTGCTTGGCCTCGTAGAGGCTGTAGCTGGCCTCCTTGGCCGCCGCCAGATCTTCCTCCAGGTTCATGCTCTCCAGCTGCTCGTTGGTCACCGGAGGCAGGTCCCCCAGCTGGATGGTTCCGTTCAGCTCTCCGCCGCTCATCAGCTCCAGCTGCATTTTGTAGTTTTGAATGTTGCTGTCCAGGGTCTGCTTGCTGCTGAGCAGAGACACCCGGGATGCCTGGGTCTGCTTCAGGGTCTGGGAGGAGATCTGTCCCAGCTCATACCGCAGCTCCAGCTCCTCCAGAGAGCGGTCCAGGGCCGCCAAATTGCGGTCCATGGTCCGGGCGTTCTGCTCCATTTCCATAATGGCGATGTACAGCGACTCCCCGGCCATGATCACTTGGTTCTGGGCATTTTCCAGCTGCCACACCAGGTCGGCGTTTTCCTTCTGCAGCTCGCCCTCCTTCAGGGAGTCAAAGGTCTCCTCCAGAGCGGCGTAGCTCTGCTCCAGGGCCTTGGCCTCGGGGGTATCGCCCATGCCGTACATAATCATCATCCACTGGGCGCTGGCGATGTCATTCAGGTTCTGCCAGAGAGTCTGATACATCTTGTCGTAGTCGATGACCTCAATGGACTGAATATTCTCCTCCAGGGCCAGCAGGGTCAGGTTATTTTCCCGCAGGCGGCGCTCCAGGTTCTCAAAGCTGATGTAGCCCACCGGGTCGGGGACGTACTCCTCCTCCGGGGCTTCTTCCTCCGGTTCCTCGGAGGGCTCCTCCCCATCCGCATCCTCGGCCTCGGTCTTCTCCTCCGAGGTGTCCGGCTGCGCCTGGGCGTCGTCCTGGTTCTCCTCCGTCTCGGTCTCTACCGCCGCAGGGTCCGGATTGGGGCTGTCCGCCGCCAGCACCGATACGCCCAGCAGCGACAGGGCCACCGCCATGGCCAGCAGCAGCGCGGTCAGTTGTCTTCTCATTGGGTCTTCTCCTCCTTGTCCTCGCCGTCTCCGGCGGCACAGCCATATTGGATCATGGCCACACGGGTTTTTAAAATCTCGCGCTGCTTCTCCCAGCCGGCGGGGTCCTTCAGAGTGGCCACCACCGCATAGGCCAGCACGGCGCACAGCAAATGAAACACGTGGTCGGCATATTCCCGGTCCGGTTTTTTCATGGTAGCGGGATTCACCAGCTCCCACAGGGAATCGGGCAAGAGTCCGGGACAGGAGGTCATAAATGCCTGGGTGTCCCACCCCGGGTTCAGCTGCAGCACCCGAATAAACTGCCGGAGCATGGGGTTGGTGCTCCCCTGGGCCATGAACTGTTCAAAGGCGCTCACCGGAATGGCAAACAGGTCTCCTCCCGAGTCGGTCAGCACACCCCGCAGAAGCTGAACAAAATAGTCCTGCATGTCATTCAGCAGGTACCGGGTCATGTCCTCCTTGTCCGCAAAATATTGGTAAAAGCTCCCTCTCGGAATATGTGCCTGGGAAATAATGCGGTTGACGGACATATCCGAAAACCGCACTCTGGTGATCTCCGACCAGCAGGCCGCCATCAGCCGCTCCCGCTTTTCCTGGGGCAATCGGAAATAAGTACTGGTAGGCATAGAATCCCCCTTTTGTGACAGTCTGTCGCATGACAATCTGTCATAATTATAGAGACCCCTCCCAGCCCTGTCAAGATTTTGGAAATAAATGTTTCGTTAAGCCTCACCCTGCCCAAAGGGCAAAAAAAGCCGGCCTGAACGGAAGCTTCCGTCAGGCCGGCCTGTGCCGGTTTTTGCATTGGTATGGAGTGTTTTACTCCCCCATTACCGCTTGCCCTTGTCGTAAATCTCGCCCAGAGCCCGGGGTGCCCGGTTGCTCTTGGAGAAGAAGATCAGCAGGAACAGCGTAACAATGTAGGGCAGGGTCATAAATACGTCGGTAAAGGCGGAGGGCAGCTCCATCACCTGGGTCAGGGCAAAGCCGCCGGAACGGGCAAAGCCGAAGATCAGACAGGCGGCCAGGGTGGGCATGATCTGCCAGTTGCCGAAGATCAGTCCGGCGATGGCCAGATAGCCGTAGCCCATATAGATGGCCGAGGAGAACTGCACCGAGATGGAGTAGGCAAAGCAGATGCCGCCCAGACCGGACAGAGCGCCGGAGATCATTACGGCGATAAACCGCACCCGGCTCACCTCCACACCGGCGGCGTCCACTGCGTGGGGGTTGTCGCCGCAGGCCCGCAGGTGCATGCCGAAGGGGGTCTTGTACAGCACGTACCAGGCCACCAGAGCCACCACGATAATGACCAGCTCAAAGGGGTAGATGTTGGTGAAAATCGCCCCCAGCACCGGAATCTCGGACAGGCCGGGTACCGTCATACGCACGGAGGTGGTCAGACGGAAGCGGTTGGAGGCCGCGCCGAAGAGGGCGGTGGAAATTTCGCTGGTGAGGAAGGTGGTCAGGGCGGTGGCCAGGATGTTGATGACCACGCCGCTGATGACCTGATTGGCCTTGAACTTCACGCACAGCACCGCGTGGAGCACTGCGTACAGCCCGCCGCCCAGGAAGGAGAAGATCATGGCGATGAACATGGGGGCCTGACTGTCCGCGGCAAACATGCCGGAGACCAGAGTGGCCGCCAGTGCGCCCACAAAGGCGCCCATGCCCTGCAAGCCTTCAATGGCCAGGTTGGTTACGCCGCTGCGCTCGCAGTAGATGCCGCCGATGGCCATGATAAACAGCGGAAGGGCAAAGGAGAGCCCGTCAATGATAATGGTATTGATATAGGTCATGCCTGGGCCTCCTTTCCGCCGCTCTCAGACAATTTTTTGGCGTCCTCTTCCCGCTGACGGCCCCGGTTCACCAGATAGGCGATGTAGGCCCCGCAGGCGGAGAACAGAAGGATCAGCCCGGTAATGAGCGCTCCAATCTCCTGGCGCACGCCGATGGAGGACTGGAGATAGGTGCTGCCCTTATCAATAATGGAGATGAGCAGGGAGGAGAAGACAATGCCGATGGGGTTGGAATTGCCCAGAATACAAACGGCAATGGCGTCAAATCCAGTGGAAATGAGCACGTCAGGCTGGATGGAGCCGAAGTAGCCCAGGTAATAGGTGACGCCGGCCAGACCGGCCAGGGCGCCGGAAATGGCCATCACCAGGATGGTGTTGCGCCCCACGTTGATGCCTGCATACTTGGCCGCCACGGGGTTTCCGCCGATAGCCCGCAGCTCAAAGCCCAGCTTCATCTTGGTGAACAGGAAGTGCACCAGAATCACCGCGATCGCCGCCAGGATAATGCCCAGGGGAATGTCCATCTTCAGCCCCCACAGCTCCGTATCCATCAGGGAGAGGCGGGCCGTGGCGCTCACCGGCCAGGACTGGCGGGTGGAGGGGTTATTGATAAACGCTTTGACAAAGAAGCTGACGATATAGCGGATGATATAGTTGAGCATGATGGCCGAAACCACTTCGTTGATGTTCCACCGCTGCTTCAAAAAGCCGATGACAGCGGCCACCACCGCGCCGGACACCAGGCCGATGATCACCACCAGGGGCTTTGCCACCACGGCGGGCAGGCTCTCGGTATAGCCCACGGTGATGGTGGCGATAAATCCGGCGCAGAGCATCTGACCGGACACGCCGATGTTGAACAGGCCCGCCCGCATGGCCACCGCCACGGAGAGGGAGGCAAAGAGCATGGGCGTCCAGGCATTGAGCAGGCTGAGGAAATCGGTGAGCATGCTCTTTTTGGCGCCGTAGGCCTCCTTGGGCAGAATGCCCGAGCCCCGCAGCAGGCTGATAAAGGCTTCAATGGGGTCCTTGCCCAGAATCAGAAGCACGATGGAGCTGGCAATCAGGCTCAGGAGGATGGCAAACACCGGAATGGTGATGCGCTGGCGGCGCTCGTTGCCCATCAGGAACAAGACGCCGCGGGTGATCGGATTAGCCCGCTTCATTCTGCTTCACCCCCATCATAAATTGTCCCACTTCGTTGGTGGTCAGCGTGTCGGCGGGGGCAATCTTCAAAAGCTCACCGCTGAAGATAACCCCGATGGTGTCGGCCAGTCCCATAATCTCATCCAGCTCCAGAGAGACCAGAAGAATAGCCCTTCCCTTGTCCCGCTCGGCCAGAATCTGCCGGTGGATGTTCTCAATGGCGCCGATGTCCAGACCACGGGTGGGCTGAACAAAGATCATCAGCGGAGAGGCCAGCTCAATTTCCCGGCCCACAATGGCCTTCTGCTGGTTGCCGCCGGACATGGAGCGCACGATGGTGTCCTTTCCCTGTCCGGAGCGGATGTCATACTCTTTGATGAGCCGCTCACCATACTGGCTGAAGGCCTCGTGGTGCAAAATCCCTTTCTGGCAGAAGGGCTCCTTGTAGTAGGTCTTCAGAGCCAGATTGTCCTCCAGGGTGAAGTCCAGCACCAGACCCATGTTCTGCCGGTCCTCGGGAATATAGGAGATGCCAAGGTCAGTACGTTTGCGGATGTCCATGTGGGTAATGTCCGTACCGTTGAGGGTGATGGTACCCTCCGCCGCCTGGGCCATACCGGCCACCGCATCGGCAATCTCCACCTGTCCGTTGCCCGAAACGCCGGCAATGGCGAAGATTTCGCCCGCCCGCACGGAGAAGGAGACGTCCTTGACCACCGGGAAGTTGTCCCGGTTTTTCACGGTGAGGTGTTCTACCCGCAGTACCTCGCCGCCAAACTTGGCGGGGGACTTGTCCACCACAAAATCCACCTCGCGGCCCACCATCAGGTTGGCCATGGTCTGGGTAGAGGTGGAGGCCACATCCAGAATGTCAATGAGCTTGCCCCGGTTGAGGATGGCGCAGCGATCGGCCACCTGCTTGATCTCCTCCAGCTTATGGGTGATGAGGATAATGGTCTTTCCGCCATCCCGCAGGCTGCGGATGATCTGGAGCAGGAAGTCGATCTCCTGGGGGGTGAGCACCGCGGTAGGCTCGTCAAAAATGAGGATCTCCGCCTCCCGGTAGAGCATTTTCAAAATCTCCACCCGCTGCTGGGTGGATACATTGATATCCTCAATTTTCGCCTTGGGGTCTACTTCCAGGCCGTACTGGCGGGACAGCTGAGCCACCTTTTCATTGGTGCCCTTGATGTCCACCACAGGGAAAATGCCCCCAAGGCGGCGCTTGGGCTCAATACCCAGGATGATATTTTCGGCAATGGTATAGTTGCTCACCAGCTTAAAATGCTGGTGCACCATGCCGATGTTCAGCTTCGTGGCGTAGTTGGGGGAAGTGATGTGCTCCCGCTTGCCGCGGATGTAAATTTCCCCTTCGTCCGGCTCATACATTCCGAACAGCATGCTCATCAGCGTGGACTTTCCCGCGCCGTTTTCTCCCAACAGGGCAAAGATCTCACCTTTTTTAATGCCCAGGGAGATGTCGTCGTTGGCCACAATGCCGGGAAAGCGCTTGGTGATGTGCCGCATTTCCACAATGTATTCGTCCGCCATCCATATCACACTCCTTCGCTCTGGTTCTGTCGGCGTTCTCATCCCAATCCAGTGGCCGGACTGGGATCAAAACGCCGGCATCTCGTTACGGGCTTCGAGAAAAAGAAAAGAGGGGGCGCTCCGCCGGGACTAAACAGTCGGGCGGAGCGCCCCGAATTTACAGCTTAGGGGTTAAGACCCAGATGGTTCCTGGCTTACAGGCCGGGGAACTCCTCGGGGGTGTAGCCATTGAAGTTGGCAGCGGGCACGATGGTGCCGTCCTTCACCTGGGGATACAGCTCGTCCAGAGCAGCCACGGTCTCAGCGGACATCTGGTGACGGCCCTCGGCGGAGACATAGCCGGTGGAATCGGTGGCAGCGGTCAGGGTGTAGTTGCCGCCCTGGAAGGTGCCGTCCACAATGGCGTTGAGCTGACGCTCCACGTTGATGGCCATGTT
>DBFWXD010000475.1:0-8069 GCA_048215895.1 Eubacteriales bacterium | reverse complement strand
CAGATGCCCGATCCTCATTGATCGTTTAAAAATTCCACGTAATAGGCGGGGTTGACATGCATCTTCTCGTACTTCAGCTCCAGATGAAGATGCGGTCCGGTTGCCGTTCCGGTAGAGCCAACCAGAGCCACAGTATCCCCGATGGTTACCTTCTGCCCCTTCTTCACCAGGATCTGACTGCAGTGAGCATAGAACGACTTCACACCATTTCCGTGATCGATTTGCAGATACATCCCATAGGAATTGTCCTGACCAATGTATTCCACCGTACCGCTGGCGAAGGCCCTTATGGGGTCACCGGTCTGACCGCCGATATCTACGCCGCCATGAAAGTCTCCCGCTTCTCCGTTGACCGGGTTGGTTCGATATCCATAGGGAGAATTCATATGCCCCAAAACAGGCGTCATAGTCTCCAGCCCCCCAAAGGACAGTACATCCATCGTATAATTATTGGGAAGTGCAGGGCCATCGTAGTCCGACAGGCGAAACACCTTGCCAGCAGGCATGATCGCGCCCTCATAGGCAGAATTTGTTTCCTCTTCCGTCTGCTGAGCCGTTTCCTCCTGCGCTGGCTGCTCTGTTTGACGCAGGGTAATCCCCAACTCGTTCAAAGACGAATAGTGTTCCGTTCTGGTCAGCGCATCCGGCTGGCTGCTGAGAAAGGTAAGTTCGGAGGTCAGCACCGCAGCGGGGTCAGGCGGCTGAAATTCCACTGGCTGGGCAGCCTGCTCCTGCTCTTCAGCGCCAAATACCTCAACACAGAATTCTCCAAAATCTGACAAAACGCTGTCGCTTCCGGCCAAAGACGTTCCCAGCTTTGCCAGCGCATCCTGAAAATCAAAATCCTGCGAAATCATTTGCAGCACATCGGTTCGCAGCTGCAACAGGCGGCCGGGCAGCACACCTTTTCCAATAAATACCGTAAGAAATAACGCCAGACAAACGAGCAACTGGACCATCAGCACCCGTTCTTTGCCTCGGTTCTTTGGTTTGCCGGTCCGGCCGCCCGGACGGCCATTGACGCGGCTGCTCCTTCGGCCATAGCTTGACCCAGTCCGCGCGGACTGATCGTACATAAGCGCCCCTCCCTGCTGTTTTTATGCAATAGCAGTATATTTCAGGGAAGAACACGATATTACACTTGACAGAACGAAGGAAAAAAAATATAATGGTTAAGCTGGTTATCCGGGTGTAGCGCAGTTGGTAGCGCGCATGGTTCGGGTCCATGAGGCCGTGGGTTCAAATCCCGCCACTCGGACCAAAAACCGCCATTTTCGTAGGAAAATGGCGGTTTTTTCTTGCTTTTTGTTGCAAAAATTGAGACCGAAAAAATTACTTTTTCATCTGACCACAGAAATACCACAGACGGGTTTCCGGTCTGACCACAGGAGGGGTACCCCGTTTTTCTGGGCATACCCCTCTTTTTTGTTTATGCGGCGCAGATTTTGAGCCAGCAGCCCTATCTTATATCTGCTCGGATCTCATCGTAATACCTTCGTACTGTTGAGCGGTCCATGCGCAGATCTCTGGCAATTCTGGACTTGTTGGTTACATCAGGGTGTTCCCGCAGATAAGCGGTAATGGCCTTTTTCTTGTAGTTTCCATTCTCTGGGCACTCTATGCTCGCTCCGGAGCGGAGGGCGGCGATCTCCGCTTTCATCTCCAGGATCAGCACTTTGAGTTTCTCCTCGCACTCCTCGCGGGTCTTGGCGTAGACATTTCGGGAGTGCTTTTTGCCGTCCGGCCACACCGGGGAGTAGCGCCCCTCCCAGAGATGTTCCCGCAGCTGGCTGACGCACCCGGTCCCCGGCCTGCGCCGGGGCGGTTCAATCGGCACAAAGTCCTGCTTCTGGGGTTCGTATGTCTGTTCCGGCATGAGGTCCACTTCTGCCTTGGCGATACCCTGGTCGATGTTCAGCGCCGCTTTTCGCCGCATCTCGTCGGTGATATGGGTATAGGTGTTCAGCGTGGTCGCCGAGGAGACATGGCCGATAATGGTGGAGAGGGTCTTTACATCCATTCCGTGCTCCAGTGACAGGGTGGCAAAGGTGTGGCGCAAATCATGAAATCTTACCCGTTTACACCCTGCCCGTTCCAGAATTACCTGCAGCCGCTTGCGGACATAGCCGGGGTCGATGGGCTGCTCCGGCTTAGTGCGGGACGGAAACATCAAGTCAGAGAAGACACCTTTTTTGTATTCCACCAGCAGCTCCACCATGGAGGGCGGCAGGATGATGGTACGGTTGGCCGCCTTGGTCTTGGGTTCGCTGATGATGAGTTTGCCGCCCACCGGATAGACCTGCTTGTCGATACGCAGTTTTCCAGTGGCAAAGTCCAGGTCGTCCCATCGGAGAGCCAGCAGCTCGCCCCGGCGCATCCCGGTGGTTAGCTCCAACAGGAAGAGCTCATACATTCCCTCCGCCTTGGCCTGGATGAGAAAGCGCTGGATCTCCTCCTGGGTTAAGATCTTCATCTCCTTGCCCTTCATCGGCGGGAGCTTGCAGCCCACCGCCGGATTGGAGTGGATCAACTTCTCTTCCACCGCCTTGTCCAGGGCCATCTGGCATACGGCGTGGCAGCTGCGCACCGAGCGGTCCGCCATACCAGGGCCTCTGCGCTCCACATTCGCTTTCCGCCCACTCTCTTTCATGCACCGGAAGAACTGCTGGAGCTCCGCCTGGGTCAGCTGATTCAGAGGAATCTCGCCCACGCCCGGGATCAGGTGATGGTAGATCCAGCTTTCGTAATTGAGTTGGGTACTTGGCCGAAGCCTGGGTTTGGAGTAATTCTGGTACCAGTAGTCCAGCCAGTCCCGGATAAGCATATCGGACCGCACCTGAACAGGGCGGACCACCTGGCAGGTACTTTTCAGGGCCTCCAGTTTTGCGATACATTCCTTCTTGGTTTTTGCCAGTACATTTTTTGTCTTAGGGTTGCCCGCCTCATCATAGCCCACCACCACACGGCCTTCCCAACGGCCGTCCTTGCGCAGACGGACAGTACCTTCGCCCTTCTTTCTCTTGCCTGCCATACGCTCACCTCACCATAATATTTTCCATGAAGCCGCCCACGATCTCGCTGGCTCGTTTTTGCATATCGCCGGTCACATGGGTGTAGGTATCCAGGGTGAACGAGGCCTGCGTATGGCCCAGGATTCCCGACAGGGTCTTGGCATCCACTCCGCTGGCCAGGGCGTGGGTGGCGAATGTATGACGGAGATCATGAAAGCGAATACTGGGCAGCCCTGCCCGTTTCAACAGCGTTTTTAAGTGATTGTAGGCGGTGCCGGGACTGGTGGGCTGCTCCGGTCGGAGCGGATTTGGGAAGATCCACTGGGAGTAGGAGTGCTTCTTCCGCTGGGCCAACAGTTGGGCGGTGCTGGGCGGCAGGGTGATGGTCCGTTTTCCTGTGCCCGTCTTGGTCTCCCCTGTGACCACCCTGCCCCCTTTCTGGATGTGGAGCGTCCTGCGGACGGAGAGGGTGCCATGGGCCTCGTCGAAGTCACTCCACATAAGGCCGCAGATCTCGCCTTGCCGCAGGCCGGTGGTCAACTCGGTGTAGAAGAAGTCGTACCAGACACTGTCCTCACGGATCACCTCCATGAAGCGCTCCAGTTGAGAGTCATTGAGAATCTGCTTGGGGGCCGTTTTCTTCTTGGGCAGTGTGATGCCCTCGGTAGGATTTCGGGCGATGAGATTTTCCTGTACCGCCGCATCCATGGCCTGGTGGAATACCCCGTGGATACGGCGGATGGTTGCGCCGGACAACTGGTATCCATACTCTGGGTGGAGTTCCTTCCGCCCGTTTTTCTGGAGTTCGCGGTACAGCTTCTGGACATCCTCCCGCGTGACCTTCCCCACCGGCTTGTCCCCCAGGTAGGGCTTGATGTTGCGCTCGACATATCCACGGTAGCCTTCCAGAGTGGAGGGTCGCACCGAGGGGGCAGCGTACTCCTCCAGCCAGCGGTCCAGCCACTGGCCCAGGGGCATTTTACTGTTCTCGTTCAGGTCTACATCCTGGTATTCCTCGATATTCTGATGGAGCTTTTTCAACAGCTCCTTCTGCGTCTTGGCAGATAGATATCGGAAGATGGGCTCGCCGCTTTCCTTGTGACCGACGACGATGCGCCCTTCCCAGCGGCCGTCATCCCGCTTGCGAACCATGCCGTCCCCAGATGGTCTGCGCTTTCTCATGTGCTCACTCCTCCTTTCCTATTTGACGGCAGACGCGCTCTGTCTCCTCCTCATCAAAGGAATACAGACCATCCACCTCCAGCTCTTTGCTCAGTCCCCAGGCCAGTTTGAATCCGGCCATAAAGCTGGCCAAGGAAGTCTCCTCCCGCAGCAGATTTTGAGTATCCACCAAGTGCATGAGCCTGCGGCGCTGCATCTTATCTAAGAAGTCTCGGACCTCCTGGCGGGTGTTCTCAATGTCCTCTTCCAACTCACTAAAATCCGGCTCCCGGTAGAACCGCTGGTGCAGAGCTCTCATGTAATCGTTCATGTGTACCGCCTCCTATCAGCGACACAACATACCACAAGGTTTAGTCAATAGCCATCCCAATCCCAGCGAGTTATCAATTTGTTATCAATTGCCCGGCACCTATTTTTGTTTTATGTGGCGCAAGTTTGGAAGGGAGCATCACATCCCGCCCATGGTCATGCCACCCATGTTCTGCTCCTCCTCATGGTCATCCGCCTTGTGGCCCATGGCAATCTTCTTCTGACGAATCTTCTGGCGCAGTTTGCGATCCGCCCTCTGACTGCCCGGCGGGCAGGGCAGAATAGAGTTGTCCTGAAAGATCCGGCCCATGTGGTGGAGCAGCTTGGTAGCAGACAGGAGCACATTGGGACTGTGGTTGTCATTGAAGTGGTCCAGGAAGAACTGGGCGTACTCATTTCCCTGTGATGCGGATGCCCAGAACCAGCGGTACGCCTGCTCTTGATCCCGAGCCACATCCTCTCCGGTGAGATACAGCTTGCCCAGGGTGTACTGAGCATACTGGTTGCCTTCCCGGGCGGCATTGGTCAGATACTCCACCGCCTTGGCGGTATCCTTTGGGACATCCGTTCCCTCCAGATACAGTTTCCCCAGCCGGTAGGCGGCATAGGAATTGCCCTGCGCCGCCGCTTTCTCATACCAGGACACCGCCTCCTCCATCCGCTTTTGACTTTGCAGCAGTTTACCAAGGGCGTACTGTGAGAAGTCATGACCGGCTTCAGCGGCACGGCGGAACCACAGCTCCGCCTGTTCGTCATCCGGCAGCACCCCCATACCATCCCGCCAGCACTTGCCCAGCTGGTGGGCCGCCACGGTGAAGCCGGCGTCCCAGAGCTGCTCCAGCATCCGCACCTGCTTCGCCTTTTCTGCTTCTGGGTTTTCATATTCTGACAGGATCTTCTTGGCAGTCTGGTAGGCTTCCGCCATCTCCCAGCGGGAGGACCAGGCGTAGTACACCTCCTCCTGGTCCTCGTCTACTTCATCTTTCATGGCCGTATCCTCGAAGGTGAGCACACCCAGGTGCAGTTCCTCCGCCTCCCGGACAACCATGTTCTTGATGACCTTGAATTCTTGTTGTTGTGACAATGGCTTGTGTTCTCTTGGCGTGTCTTTGTAGTACCGCTCCAACTCATCCCGCAGCCGGTTCCATTGTTCATAGCACTCCGCCACCTCTGGGAGCCTGGCCAGCTCATCCACGATAGTATCCACCTGCGCCTTCACTGGCTTTTTGAGATAACCGTAGACCTTTTTACCTTTGACCTCAGATAACATTTCGGCCAGCGTTTCCATTTGCCTGGCGATGATAGGACTGTCACACAGATTGGACTTCATTTCCCGGATGAGCTGCCCCATGGCTTCCGTAGCTGTGTCCCGTACCTCTTGATAGGAGATATCCTTTTGCTGATACAGGGACAGTAGCTCGTCCTGAAAAATGTCATTGGACAGTTGAGAGCGCATCTGCTCAATGCCGCGCTCGGTTAGGTAACCCTGCTTTGGATCATTGGACCATGCCATCATGTGGATGTGCGGATGGTTCTTTTCATCGTGGAAGGCAGCGCACCATCGAAAGCTGCTGGGCGGAATTTTCATCGCCGTTGCCAGTTCTGTCTGGTGAGCCAGCAGCAATCTGCGCCAGCTCTCCCCGTTCTCATAACCCAACCGCGCAGCATCTTCTCGTTTCAGGGAATAGACGAAGGTCCATACCGGACCAGCGTGTGCATTGATCTCTTCCATTGTTTGCTCCAGATTCGCAACTCCATCGGCAGAGAACAGACCATGAGAGCGGGGACGCTCGGCCATGTATTCCAAGTAGCCACTTGCCGCAGGTTCAATCATTTCTACGCCATCCCGTGTGGCAATGTACTCGGCGTAGTGTCCGCCGCCGCTGCCTGGCTTGATATAGCCGGACTTTTGAATAAGACCGTTCATTCGGTAATCTCCTTCTGGAACCGGAACGCGTCCTGGAAGTCAACTTCCCCATTGGTCTCCTTCACATTTTTTATGCAGCGCCCCCGGAGTTTTTGTAGCTGATCCAGATCTACATTGCTCAGATAGGCAACCAGGTTCGCCATGATGTTCTGGTCCACTGCCTGTTTGAACAGTAGGTGGCCCACGCGTTTTCCGAAGGCACCAAGCTTCCCCTCCAGCACGTCGGAGAGGACACGGGGCAGATAGGCTTCCGCGTGTTTCGTGTCCAGGTAGCCGGAGTAGAACCGGACCGCCTTCTCAATGTACTCGCTCTGGCTTTTGCAGTTGTCCTGTTTGTAGTGAGCTTCTACTTCTTTTTTTGCCTCCGGCGTAATCCAGAGGGCAAATTTTTCTTTTCCGATCACCATGCTTTGAAACCTCCTTATTCGTAGGAACGCCCTGAAACATCTTGCAATTTGTGGGTTTTATGCCGGAGCAACGCCCTAATAGAAAAAAATTTGTTTTTGGAACGCCCTCGTCCACCCCCTGAAACTGCCCGCACTGCGGGCAGTTGTGGTTCTGCCGAGGGGCAGATGACCCCGGCAGTTTCTCCTGCTCTTCCTCTAAACTGCCCTGCATTCTTCTCCAGGCCCGGCGGCGGGCAGGGACTTACCCCACCTCCAAAGAGGGCACACAGCGCCTCACAGCGGGCTGTACGGGGGATTCTTGGCCTGCTGCTCCAGGAGTTCCTGCACCCGCTGCCGCTCTGCTGCCAGTTCCAGCTCCGACAGCTTTTCCTCGTAGTGCTGGGCGATCACATTCTGAGGTGGCAGCAGAGTGAACTGCAAGGTCCCGTTGCGTGTTATGCCCGCTTTGGTTGTGACTTTGGTAGGCTCCACAGCAATGAGCTCACGCTCCTCCAGCTTTTTCACATACCGGCTCACGGTATTTGCACACATACCGACCGCCTCCCCGATGGTCTTGTAGCTGGGCCAGCACTGATGCGTCTTTTGATTTTCGCACCGGCGCAGATAGCAGTATACTGCCAACTCGCCAGGGATTAGGCCCAATAGGAAGATCTCATTGGGCAGAGAGAAAAAGTTTCCCATGTACTTCATCCCGCACCTCCCGTATGCTCCTCCACCCACTGAATGAACTTTTCTTTTGGCACCACCATGCGGCTGCCTACACGCAGCACTGGGAAGTCTGGTTCGTGCATGAGCTCATATCCGCTGGACGGCGATACGCCCAGCACTTGCGCCACCATTTCCGAATTGAGAAACAGCGGCAGGTCATCGTAGCTTTTGTAGACAGATTCTTTCATACACCTTTTCCTCCTTCTGTTTAACAGACATTTTTGTTTGATTGACAGCCAAGCATAAGTTTCGAATTTCTGGTTACGACATCACTTTGCTCGGTAGAAAAAAGTTTCCTCTACTATATGTGTCACACAAAATGCTAGGAGAAACGAAACACTTTTGAGAAAAAATTTTTCCAGACATCTGCAATGATAGATTTTGTTGCAGTCAGCACCTTCCTGAAATGATTTTGAACCGCTCTCCCCCACTCCTCTACTGCACAAATTGAATCTGAAACGAAACACCTACACAAAATTTTATCCAATAGTTCTCCCCTTTCATTCTGACAATTGACTTTTGAAC
>DBFWXD010000474.1:0-3240 GCA_048215895.1 Eubacteriales bacterium | reverse complement strand
ACGGAGACACCAGCCAGGTGGAACCCTACGTCCAGACCGCCCTGGACACCGCCGAAAATGAAGATTACCGCCTGCGGGTGGACAGTTGCCTCTATGACGGGCAAAACGTCTACGCCGTGGTCACCGTGGAGGCCCTCAACGACCAGGCCGCTGAGGATCTCATGAGCAACAAGGTCATCGCCGAATCCCACCGGGAAACCTGGGGCGAGGACATGGTGAATAGCCTGATGAAGAGCGGCTCCACCGGTCCGGAGACCTTCCACTGTAATTTTGGAGACTATTATAACGAAGAGGAATCAGACACAAACAGAAGCCTTGGCGGCATGGGCATTCGTGATTTACCCAACCCCGACGATCATAGCCGCTCCTGGCAGATCGATATCCAGTTTGGCTCCTATCAGGGTCTTCAGGAGCAGCCTTTGAACTTCTGGGTGGACTTTATGGGCAAGGACTGCGCCGTGGACATTCCCCTTGACAATATGGCCGAGCCCATCCGGCTGACCCCCAACGAAGAGGTCACCTACAATCCATATACCGGATACAAAGGAATTTTAAAGGAGTTCATCCTCACACCCACCTCCTTCTCCATCACTGTAGAGCCTCTGGAGAAACCGGACAGCACATACCACACCACTTTGGCCGACCAGGGAGAGGACTGCTTCTTCCTGCGCATGAAGGACGGCACTATTCTTACCCGGATGCAGCTGGGCGCGTTCAACGACCAGTTTGACACTGTGGTGGATCTCAGCCAGGTCCAGTCCATCATCTACGGCTATACCGAGTTCCCCGTGGACGGCTCTCCCTCCTTCCCCGCCGATCTGCCCGAGACCCTCTATCCCTTTACCTGCACGGAGATCATCCTGGAGGGCACCCATTTCTTCCGCTTCCCGGTGGAGGAGCTGTGTCAAAAGCTGGGGGCTGATTACCAGTGGGACGAGGACACCCAGACCGCCACCGCCGCCTACCGGGGCGTCACCCTCACCATGACAGCGGGAGAGAGCTGCTATCAGATGAACGGAGAGACAGTGGAGCTGCTCTTTGAAACCCGCTATGACAAAACTGATCCCGAATACGAGGCGTTTCCGGAGTATATCACCCTGGAGGACGGGGTGCTCACCGCGCCGGTCACTGTGCTGGATCACTGGTCGCTGAACTACATCCCCCTGCACACCGCCGACAACGAGCTGGCCGGGCAGATGCTGGTGATTCCGTAACTTGTTTGCGTGTGGGATAAAACCCGCTCCGCCCCGGCATACTAAAGCCGAGGTGATACCATGAATCAAGCAAACAATCAACTGGCAGCCTTTGGGGTGCTCCTGCGGCAGAACCCCCAATCCTCCCGCTTCTACGACAGCTGCACTCCCCAGCAGCGCCAGGCCATCCTGGACCAGCTGCCCAAAATGACCTCTCAGGCCCAGCTTCAGGGCTTTGTGGATCACTTGCCAAGTGCCGCTTTATAAAGTGCCGCTTTATAAAAAGAAGGAATCCGGCCATCTCCACGGAGATGGCCGGATTTTATTGTGTGATATCGGACCACTCAAAGCTGGCCTGGGGGTCGGTGTGGTCGAAGAGCAGCTTTTTCCCCTCCCACAGCCGGTATCGGACGGTGGCAAAGAGGCTCTCGTGGATGGTGCGGCTCATGTTTCCCCCGTTGGGTGCCTGAAGGGGCAGCGCCCGGTGCTCCAGCACCTCCGCCGCCAGGCGAAGCCGCCCCTGTCGGACCTCCGCACCGTTCTCTCCCCACCGCACCACTCTGGCTCCCCGGTAGGTAGCCAGGCGAAAGGACTCTCCCGCATAGAAAATTTCTGAGATAATGCCCGTAAAGGAGCCAAGCCCCATGGGGATGTGGGCGATGGCCAGCATAAGGCTCACCCGCTGCCGCTCCTGCCAGGCACACTGGGTCCACAGATACCGCTTGGGAAAGGACCGACCCCGGTCCGTCTCCCAATAGCCCCGGCCCTTGTCAAACCACAGCGTCCGCCCGTTGAGCTCCACTGCCCCGTCCACCCTGTGGCCCATGGACAGAATACCGTGGACACACTGCATGTGGGGCACACGGCGAAAGGGGCCCATAATGTCCTCCCCCGGGACAGCCAGGGGACCGTATTGCAGCTCCCCTTTCAGGGAAAAGCCCGGCTCCTCCACCGCCAGATACACCCCGTCTTTGGAAAACCAGTTCTCCCCCAGCCGCAGCTCCACCCCGTCTCCCCACCGGGAATAGGCCTGGATGGGATAGGGGATCATCCGGCTCTCCCAGGGGGTGATGACCTGGAGGGAAGCACTCCATTCCCCTTTCCGCTCCCGGTGGACGGCGGGGATGAGGGCCAGGCCACCCTCCTCCCCCTGGTGTTTAACATACCAGCCCTCAAAATAAGCGCCCCGCCCGGCGGGCAGCGGTTTTTCTTCCATACAGCTCTCTCCCCCTGTTCTCTCTCAGGGGATAGTATGGATCTTGGCCGCTTTGGTTATTCCATGGTCCTTTTCCGCTTCTGAATGGAATGATTCAGCCCCATCCGCCGACAAACAGCGGTTTATTTTCCAGCTCCCGAACCACAAACACCTCATAGAGCCGGCTGAGGACATCCCAGGTGGAGCGGTCCAGGGTACCCGTCTGAGGCAGACCCGCCGCCTTTTGCAGCCAACGTACATTTTCCGCCGAAGCACTGCCATGAATTCCGTCGGCCGGGTGGGGGACAATGCCCTCCAGCTGCCGGGAGAGAATTTGAAACATGGTCTGGGGCAGCACCATATACTCCCGCTCCTGGCCCTCCTGAACGGTGGTCCCCTCGGAGGGGAACAGCTGGGTGGGGCGGGTATCTCCCGTTCGACCCTCCAAAGCGGTCCAGCGGTCCCGGATGGCGTCCCAGGTCTCCCGGTTCACCACTCCCGTTACCGGCAGTCCGAATGCCTTTTGGAAGCGCATCACCGCCTCCAGCGTCCGCTCTCCAAACACACCGTCCACCATAATGTGCACCAGTTCCGGATACCCCTGGGCCAGCTGGCTGAGCATATACTGAAGCCCCGCCACCGGTCGGGACAGCAGCTCCCGCTCCGTGAGTTCCTGCCCGGTCATGCTCCCGTTCATACCATTTCCTCCCTCTGTCTCGTTGTGTTCTGGTCCCGCTGGCCCAGGTGCAGATCCTCCCCGGGAAACTGCCCGATCCGCGGGGTTGCGGAAAAGTCCTGCTCCCCCTCCGGGCGGCCGCTTCCCATCACCGGGACGGCATCGCTGCCCAGTGA
>DBFWXD010000473.1:0-6365 GCA_048215895.1 Eubacteriales bacterium | reverse complement strand
GGATGGGTACCGCGTGATCGTATGTGAGTGTACCAACTTTGTAAAAAGCTGACCCGATAAACCGTGGGCCGGTATCATAAAAGAGGGATTGCTATGTTAGACAGAAGAGAACTGCGTACCTGGGCGGAAATTGATCTGGATGCGCTGGAGCATAACTACCGCGCTCTGCGCGCCATGCTGCCCCAGGGCTGCCGCTTTGCCGGACTGGTGAAGGCGGACGCCTATGGCCACGGGGCGGTGCCGGTGGCCAAGAAGCTGGAGAAGCTGGGCGCGGATATGCTGGCGGTGGCCTGTGTGGACGAGGGAGAGCAGCTGCGCCGGGCGGGAATCACCTTGCCCATCCTGTGTCTGGGCCAGACCCCCCTGGAGCTGGGGGAGGAATTGCTCCAATGGGACATCACCCAGGAGGTGGAGGACCTGGAGACCGCCCGGGCCCTTTCCCAGATGGCCCAGAAGCAGGGCAAGAAGCTGAAGGTCCACATCAAGCTGGACACCGGCATGGGCAGACTGGGCTTTCGCTGGGAGGACGGGGACAACGCCGCCGTGACCGACGAGATGGCCCAGGTGTGCGCTCTGCCCGGCCTGGAGGTGGAGGGCATGTTTACCCATTTTGCCGCCGCCGACGGGGACGAGGAGTACACCATGGCCCAGTTTACCCGCTTCCTGGACGCGAAAAAGGCCCTGGAGGAGCGGGGAATCCACCTGAAAATTTACCATTGCGGGGCCAGCTCCGCTGTGCTACACTATCCCTGTACCTATCTGGATATGGTCCGGCCCGGCATTGTGCTGTACGGCTACTATACCGATGAGGAGAGCCGCGGCCTGGACGGCCCGGGCCTCATCCCGGTCATGCGCCTGAAAAGCCGGGTGGCCGCGGTGCGCGCTATGCCCGCCGGGGCCAAGGTGAGCTACGGCTGCACTGCCCAGCTGAAGCGGCCCTCCCGCCTGGCGGTCTTGCCCATCGGCTATGGGGATGGCCTGCCCAGAGCCCTGTCCAACCAGATGAAGGTGATGATTTCCGGCAAGCCCTGCCCCATTGTGGGCCGGATCTGCATGGATATGTGCATGGCCGACGTCACCGACCTGCCCGATGTGAAGGCAGGCGACGTGGCCGACATCTACGGCCCCGGCCTCACCGATGAGGCGGCCCGGCTGGCCGGTACCATTTCTTATGAATTGCTGTGCCATGTGGCCCCCCGGATTCCCCGGGTCTATTGGGAAAATGGGCAGCGGTTGGAGTAAATTTTGGAACAAACAAGCCCGGACAGGCCCGTGAACCCCTTGTCCCGCCCCGTGACCGAAGGCGCGCGCCTCACATAGGATGCCATGGAGCACAGGGAAGTCTTCTTCTCTGGGAGAAAGGCGCGGCGGGCTCATGGAGTGGGCCAAAGGCCGGTTTGGCCATATGACGGTCCAAATTCTCGCCCCGGACAGGTATAAATCCCGCCGCCCCGTGGGAGAATCATAGTACAGCGTTACATAGACCCTTCGGCCGGTAACGCGGTGCTATCTTCCAGCGGAGTGTGAATATACTTGGATAACAATGTGAAGCGAGGCGACATTTTCTACGCCGATCTCAGCCCGGTGGTGGGCAGCGAGCAGGGGGGCGTGCGCCCCGTGCTCATCGTACAGAACGACACCGGCAACCGCCACAGCCCAACGGTAATCGCCGCGGCCATCACCTCCCAGACGGGGAAGGCCCGGCTGCCGACCCACATTTCAGTCTCTCCCCTCAGCTGCGGACTGCCCAAGGAGTCTGTCATCCTGCTGGAGCAGGTGCGGACGCTGGATAAGCGCCGCCTGCGGGAGAAAATGGGCCGGTTGGACGATGCGGTCATGCACAAGGTGGACGCGGCCATTGCGGTCAGCTTCGGCCTCCATCCGGAGACGCTGGTGTAAACACAACGACGGGCCCCTGCCTGCGGCCGGGGCCTACATAGGGCAAAAGGAGAACATACCAATGAAAAAGAGCAACAAGCAGTGGACCATCCGCCTGGGCGCCCTGGCCCTCACCGCCCTGTGCCTGGGCACCGGCGCGGCTCTGGCCGCCGGCGGGGATCAGAGCGATCCTCTGGTCACCCTCAGCTATCTCAATGAGACGGCCATTCCCCAGGTGGTGAAGCAGGTGGAGTCTAGCACAGCTACCCGCCAGGCGGAGCTGGAGCAGAGCTTTCAGACCCAGATCAACGAGTATCTCCTCCAGGCTGGCCAGGGAGGACAGGGCGGCGGCTCCAGTGCGGGCTATACCCTGGTCACCATGACCAGCGGCCAGGTGATGCACCTGGACGTGGGGTGCGAGGTGCTGCTGCGCATTGGCAGCGCCACGGTGCAGTCCTCCGACAGCCCTGCTTTGATCGATCTGACTGGGGGCGGAACGGTGAACAGCGGCACGTCTCTCACCAAGAATCATCTGTACATGTCCACCATTGAGGGCCGTACCCTCACCGCCACCGCCGGAACGGTGAAGGTGCTGGCCCGGGGCGGTTATACGGTGGTATAACGGAAAATCGGAATACAAAAAATCCTCAGCCCGACGGGCTGAGGATTTTTTTTGGAAGAAGGAATCTTGACGGTTTAGTGGTTGAGGACCCGGACCCGGATCATGTTGGGGATGGCGCGCAGCTCGTTGGCCACCTCGTCGGTGATGCGGGTGTTCACGTCCACCAGAGTGTAGGCGTAGTCCTTCTTGGACTTGTTGGTCATGTTCTCCACGTTGATGTTGTCGTCGGAGAGCACGCCCATGATCTGGGTCAGCATGGCGGGCACGTTCTTGTGGATCATGCACAGACGGGCGATGCCGCTCCAGTCCTGGGAGACGTTGGGCAGGTTGACGGAGTTTTTGATGTTGCCGTTGAGCAGGTAATCCTGCAGCTGACGCACGGCCATGACGGCGCAGTTGGCCTCGCTCTCGGGAGTGGAGGCACCCAGGTGAGGCAGGGCGATGACATTCTTCACCCCGGCGATGCGGGCGTTGGGGAAGTCGGTGACATAGCGGGCCACCCGGCCAGACTCCAGAGCGGCGATCATATCCTCGTCGTTGACCAGCTCGCCCCGGGCCAGATTCAGCACACGCACCTGGCCCTTCATCTTGGAGATAGCCTCAGCGTTGATGGTGTCCTTGGTGGAGCTGTTGTAGGGAACGTGGATGGTCACATAGTCGGCCACCTTGTAAAGCTCGTCCAGGTTCTGCACCACATGGACGTGGCGGTCCAGACGCAGAGCGGTGTCCACAGACAGGAAGGGGTCATAGCCGTACACATCCATGCCCAGCTCCAGGGCTACATTGGCCACCAGCACGCCGATGGCGCCCAGGCCGATGACGCCCAGGGTCTTGCGGAAGAGCTCGGGGCCGGCAAAGGCGCTCTTGCCCTTTTCCACCGCGGCGGCCACATCCACGTTGGGGGTGTGGACCTGCTCCTGGACCCACTCGGCGCCGCCCAGCACGTCGCGGGAGGCGATGAGCATGGCGGCGATGACCAGCTCCTTCACGGCGTTGGCGTTGGCGCCGGGGGTGTTGAACACCACAATGCCGTTTTCCGAGCAGCGGTCGATGGGGATGTTGTTGGTACCTGCGCCCGCCCGGGCGATGGCCCGCAGGGCGTCGGGGAAGACGTAGTCGTGCATGGCGGCGGACCGGACCAGAATGCCGTCCTCGTTCTCCAGATCATCTCCCACCTGGAAGCGGCTCTGGTCCAGGTTGGCCAGACCCACGGAGGAGATCTTATTCAAAGTTTTAATGCGATACATTGTTATCACCTAACTATCTTTCTATAACAGAACATCAGTTGTTCTTATCAAAGGCGCGGATGAAGTCACACAGCTTCTCCACACCTTCCACAGGCATGGCATTGTAAATGCTGGCGCGCATACCGCCCACCTTCCGGTGGCCCTTCAGGTTGACAAAGCCGGCAGCGGCAGCCTCCTGGACGAACTTGGCGTCCAGCTCCTCGTTGCCCGTGCGGAAGGTCACGTTCATGCCGGAACGGGAGCCCTTCTCAGCGTGGCACTGGAAGAGACGGGAGTTGTCCAGAGTATCATAGAGCATGTTGGCCCGCTGCCACTTCAGCTTCTCCATGCCTTCCAGACCGCCCTGCTCGTTGATCCAGTCCAGGGTGAGGCCCAGCATGTAAATGCACCAGCAGGGAGGCGTATTGTACATGGAGTCCTTGTCGATCATGGTCTGATAGTTCATCATCAGCGGGGTGTAGGGCAGCTCGTGGCCGGCCAGGTCCTTACGGATGATGACCACGGTGAGGCCGGAGGGGGCCATGTTCTTCTGGGCTCCGGCATAGAGGATGCCATACTTGGACACGTCTACGGGCATGGACAGAATGTCGGAGGACATGTCGCAAACCAGAGGCACATTGCCGGTTTCGGGGACATAGTCCCACTCGGTGCCATAGACGGTGTTGTTGGAGCAGTAGTAGAAGTAGCTGGCCTCAGGGTCCAGCTTGATCTGCTCCTGGCGGGGGATGTAGCAGTGATCCCGGTCGGCAGAGGAGACAGCCAGGTTAATCTGGCCGTACTTCTGAGCCTCTTTATAAGCAAGGTTGGAGAAGTTGCCGGTGACGGCATAATCCGCCTTTCCGGTCTTGCTGATGAGGTTGAGGGGGATCATGGAGAACTGTCCGGACGCTCCGGTCTGGAGAAACAGGATCTGATACCCCTCCGGCACATTCATCAGCCGGCGCAGCTTATCCTGGGTCTCCTCAAAAATCTTCACAAAGACCTTAGAGCGGTGACTCATCTCCATCACTGACATACCAGAGCCTTGGTAGTTGGTGATTTCTGACCCGGCACGCTCCAGTGCGGACAGAGGGAGCATGGAAGGGCCGGCGGAGAAGTTGTAAACACGCTGGTCGCTCATTTGGGAGAACCCCTTTCATAAAAAAATATAATAACGCCCCACTCCACGAAAGAGTGGGGTATTTTCATATTATAGAGAGGAAAAGGATGGGTGTCAATGGCCTATGGTTGTCAAAACTACCGAAGAATTTGGCCAATCTTGCTGTGCTTTTGCGGAAAAGACGCCTGGGGGCAAAGCTGTTTTCGACCTGTGAACAGGGCATTCCCGCCGACCTCATTTCAGTACCCACTGCATCATCATCAGAAGGCCCAGTCCGGGCGCCCCCAACAGCCCCAGCACCAGGGCGTTGACCAGATTGACCCCCAGGCTTATGCCCATGAGATGCCCAACCTGGGAGAGAAGGGCCAGCACAGCCAGCCCCACTCCGGAGCGCAGCAGCAGACGCAGCAGCAGGGCCACCGGGCGGCGCAGAAGAAGCAGGGCTGCACACAGCACCAGTCCCGCCAGGCACCAGGCCGCGTATCCCGGCAGGGGGCTCATCGGGCGCCCTCCAGTTCCTTGAAGCGGCGAATCAGATAGTTGTACCTGGCGTGGAGAGAGTTGATTTCAAAGACGTAGGATTCGATCAGATCTCCGTCACAGGTGGTGTTGAAGCCGCCGTAGGCCTGGTGGATGAGCGCCTGGGTGCTGGACAGGGCGCTCATCAGATCCTGCCGCTCCTGCTCCAGGGCGCGGCTGCGGCGGGGTTGGGATTTGTGCCGGGGTAATTGCATGGGGAGCCCTCCTTCCCTGGGTTTGGTATTATTTTATGGATAGTCTGGACAAATATTCCAGCCTTTAATCCCATGAGAGCAGAAAAAAGCCTGCCGCTGATATGAGCGGCAGGCTTTTTAAAAAATAAGGGTTCAGCGCCGGCCATAGACGCCGTCATAGGCGTAGAGCACCATGGCCATCTGGCTGCGGGTGACGCTGGCACTGGGGTTGAGGGCGGTGCCGGAGTCGGTGGGAAGAATGCCGTTGCCCACGGCCCACTCCATGCCCTGCTTGGCCCACAAAGAGACGTTTTCTCCGTCGGAATAGGCGGACAGGTCGCCCTGCTTGGAGACGTCCAGGCCGGAATACTTGGCAAACTGATAGAGGATCAGCGCCATCTGCTGCTGGGAGAGGGGGGCGTCGGGGGCAAAGGAGTTGGTGGACAGCCCGGTCATAATTCCGTTCTGGCAGCACCAGGACACGGCGTCATAATACCAGGCGGAGGGGTCCACATCGGGGAAGGAGCAGTCACGGGCCGTCAGGCTTCCGCCCATGCGCCACAGGGTCTGGGCCAGCTGAGCGCGGGTGAAGAGCCCGTCGGGCTGAAATACGCCGTTGCCCATGCCGGAAAAGTATCCCTGGGCCAGCACATACTCCACAGCCTCATAGTAGGGAGAGTCGGGAGAGACGTCGCTGGGAGGCAGAGCCCGGCCGTAGAGCTTTACATAATAGGACAGCACCTGCTCTTCCCCGCCGGAGGAGCAGCGCAGGCTCACCAGGCACAGGGGAAAGTCCTGGGCAGAGC
>DBFWXD010000472.1:0-2007 GCA_048215895.1 Eubacteriales bacterium | reverse complement strand
TTCATATGCATTCTCCACCAGCCGGTCTAGCAGAGCCGACAATTGCTCCCATTCCTCCTGGGTAAAACCCTTTGACAGCTCCTTTTGCAGCTTATCCAATTCTTCATTGATAATCTGGATCATTTTAACTCCCGGCTCTGTTAAAAAAATCTGATATTGACGGCGGTTTTCCCGCGAAATGATCCGCTCAATGTGCCCTAAATCCTCCAGCCTCCTGGCATCCCTGGCCACGCTGGTCTTGTCCAGCCCATAGAAGCTCGCGATCTCCTCTTGGCTGGCACCTGGATTTCGATTGACATAATGTACAATCAGGTGCATCACCCCAACATACTGGTAGGGGGCCAACCCACATTTTACCACATGCCTTTGATAACAGTTAAACCGCAGCAGTTGTGAAAGAACCGTTCTTTTCATTTTCCTCTATTCTCCTTCCTATCCGTGCAGCTGGGACAAGTCATGATGGTCCATACAGCTTTCCATTCGGATCTGCCGCATAAGACGGCGGATCAGCGGGATAGCCAGTGCCAAGGACAGGACATCTGCCACCGCCTGCACGGATGCCACACCATAGGCTCCCCAAAGCCAGGACATAGGATAAGCAATTGGCAAGAAACAGGTTCCTTGCCGGGACGTTGACAATATAAACGCCCCTCTGGCATTGCCCAGGCCGGCACAGAACATATTTACCACCGCCACCCAGCCGTGGGCAGGCAGGGCCAAACACTGTAAACGGATACAAAGCGCCCCGATTTCCCGCATCCCCACTGCATGATCTGCCTTGGCAAACAGTCCGATCAGCGGCTGGGCGAACAGCGCCAGAATGACCCCCATCACCACCGCACCAATGACCGCCGTCCAAGCTGCAAAATGATAGCTTCCCCTCACCCGATCATACCGCTTTGCTCCCCAGTTATAGCCCACCACCGGCTGGAACCCCGTTCCAAACCCTAAGATAATGCCAAAGGGAAACATCATAATTTTATTGGATACACCAATCCCTGCCAATACCGCGTCAGAAATATCCCCGGCAATATTGTTCAGAACAATTGCGGAGATAACTGCCAGTCCAGACCGGAACATGGAGGAAGATCCAACTGCTACGATCTGTCCAATCACGTCCCGCTGCAGGCAAAAGCTTCTCCACGACAGATGCAGGACACTCCGGTGAGTGAGATAGGGAAAAATTAAAATGACAAAACTGACCATTTTAGAGATTGCCGTGGCCATGGAGGCACCAGAAACCCCCAGTCCCAAGTCAAAAATAAAAATAGGATCCAGGAAACAGTTTAAAATTCCACCAAATCCCATACCGATCATGGAGTACAGTGGGCTCCCCTCTGCCCGAATACACTGGTTCATTACAAAGTTGACGGCCATAAAGGGTGCTACCAATAACACATAGGTAGCATACTCGATCGCATACCCCTCGCAGGTATCGGTGGCCCCCAAAAGCCGGACCATCGGCTGCATAAAAATAGCACCCAAAACAGAGACGGCCAGTCCGAACGCGAACGCCAAAAAGAATGCGGTAGACAACACCCGATCCGCCTTCTCCCGATTGTGCGCCCCCAACAGGCGGGAAACATAGCTGGCAGCTCCCACCGCCAACATAGAGCCCGCCATCATGATGATCTGATCCAGCGATGCATTGACACTTACTGCGGCAGTGGCACTCTCTCCCAAACCACTTACGAAATAGGTGTCCGCCAAATTATATACCGATGTAATCAGAAAACTCACAATAGACGGCGCCGACATTTGGACTATCACTTTGGGCAGCGGCTCCTCCAGCATCATCTGTTCCCGGGCCACCTGCCGTTGCTTCGCGTAATCGGGCATCTACCGTACCTCCTACTTCTTCGCAGTATAGTATCATATATTACTGTTTTATATGATACTATTTATGATAGCTGTTATCAGCCATTTGTCAACTCTGTTTGTCAAGTATCTACCATTTAATTCCATTTCCAGGCGCTTGTTTTCCCATAAAATCTATGAAAACAGCCA
>DBFWXD010000471.1:0-3719 GCA_048215895.1 Eubacteriales bacterium | reverse complement strand
GACAAGAAGACCGGAGCGCTGCATGTGAAAGTGACCTGGTCCAAGGACGGCAGCAAGAACCTGTTTACCACGCTGCGCCGCTGGCTCATTGATAATGAGCTGGAGATCTGGCGCAAAGACAAGCTCATTACCGCGCTGCCGGTGCTCATTTTGGTGCTGCTGTTGTTTTTTGCCTATTGGCTGGTGATTCCGGTGCTGGTTGTGGGGCTGTTTCTGTGGTTCCGCTACCGGTTCTCCGGCCCCGATCTGGAGCGGGAAGATATTAACGGTGTGATGGGCAGCGTGGCCGACACCGCCTCGGAGCTGAGCCGCCAGGTGATGGAAGAGCTGAAGCATCAGCATGAGAAGCACGAGACGAACCAAACCAAGGACGAAGACAAGCCGTAAGGATACGAGGTGAAAACCATGGGAGAGAGAATCCTCCTGGTGGAGGACGAGGAGAAGCTGGCCCGAATGGTGGAGCTGGAGCTGAAGTATGAGGGCTACACCGTGGAGAAGGCCTTTGACGGGAGAAAGGGGCTGGAGCGGGCGCTGAGCGGAGAATTTGACCTGGTGCTGCTGGACATTATGCTGCCCCAGCTGTCCGGCATGGAGGTGCTGCGCCGACTGCGCCGGGAGAGCCAGGTGCCCGTCATCATGCTCACTGCCCGGGATAGCGTGATGGATAAGGTGTCCGGACTGGACTCCGGGGCGGATGACTATGTGACCAAACCCTTTGCCATTGAGGAGCTGTTGGCCCGGATTCGGGCGGCCCTGCGCAATCAGACCGGGCCGGGGGCAGGAACCTGCCTGTCCGCCGGAGAGGTGTCCATGGATGTGGAGCGCCACCAGGTCACCGTGAAGGGGACGCCGGTGGAGCTGACCAAAAAGGAATTTGATCTGCTGCGCCACCTGCTGGAGAACAAGGGCCGGGTGCTCTCCCGGGAGGCCCTGCTGGATGCGGTGTGGGGCTTTGACTTTGTGGGGGAGACCAACTCGGTGGACGTGTATATCCGCTTTTTGCGGGGCAAGCTGGACGACGCCTTCGGCATTAAGCTCATCCACACCGTCCGCGGGGTGGGCTACGTCATTAAGGAAGACTAGGAGGAACCGATTATGGTGATCGTATACCGCTCCAACACCGGCTTTACCAAGCAGTACGCCGAAATGCTGGCCAAGGCGGAGAAGATGAAAGTATATAACCTCGATGAGGCCGGCGGGCTGGAACAGGGCACAGAGGTCTTTTTCATGGGGCCCCTGATGGCCGGGCATATTGCCGGGGTGGATCAGGCCGTGAAGCGCTTCCAGGTCAAAGGGGTGTGCGGAGTAGGGATGTCTCCCGCCTCCCAGCAGACGATGGACACCCTGTCCAAGGCCAACTATGTGCCAAACGCCCCCATTTTTTACCTCCAGGGGGGCTGGGCCCCCAAGCAGGTGGGGTGGATCAAGCGGCGGATGGTGAACATGGTCACCCGGTCCATGCGCCGGACGCTCCGGGACAAGGGCAGCCGCCGGACCCCGGAGGAGCAGCGCCAGCTGGACTTTTTGGAACAAGGCGGCAGCTTTGTGGCCTTTGAAAATCTGGAGCCCATCCGGGCCTGGATGAAGGATCAGAAGTAAGAACGTTTTAATACAAGAGAAAGGGGGCGCGCGCCATGGGCAGAAAACACCATAAATTTCAGTCTCCGCCCCCGGCGGACCCCATCTCCGCGGCCCGGGATTCCTCCCTGGCCTTTCGGCTGAACATCGGCTTTTTCCTGCGGCAGCTGGGAATTTTTATGGTGATGGACCTGCTGTTGCTGCTGATGATCACCCTGGGCATGGTCCTCTATGCGGAAAACCGCTGTGCCAGCGTGGCTGCCCTGGTGGAGGAGCGGGGAGTACCCACCCAGGAGGCTCTGGCCTGGATGGAGGCCAGCGACTACACCATTACCCCCCTGGACGAGGAGCCTGGGCGTTCCGGCCAGGACGAGGGCAGCGGGATGGAGGGTCAGAGTCTGATGGCCTTTCCCTTTTTGCCCCAGCACCCGGAGACGGCCCTGGGTGTGCGCTCCTGGGACCTTGCCTCCTATTACACCATCGCCCTGCCCAATAACGGACAGCCCTACGCCATCACGGTAGACCTGTCCGGCATTGCCCGCACGGTCTACTGGGCGGGGCTGGTACTGCTCGTCTGTCAGGGCTTGTCCCTGTTCACAGGCCTTTTGAGCAGCAAGCGCTCCATCCGAAAGGTACTCCGGCCTATCCAGGAGCTGGCCGCCACCGCCGCCCGCCTCAACTCCATGACCCATATGTCCCGGCGGGAGCTGGAAAACCTGACCGGGGAGTTGGAGAAAATTGACGCCAAGCACCTGGACAGCCGCATTGACCTGCCCGCCACCCAGAAGGAGCTGCGCTCCCTGGCCCAGGCCATCAACGAGATGATGGACCGGGTGAACCAGGCCTACGGGGCCCAGATGCGCTTTGTCTCCGACGCCAGCCATGAGCTCCGCACTCCCATCACCGTCATTCAGGGCTACGCGGCCCTGCTGGACCGGTGGGGCAAGGAGGACCCGGAGGCCCTTCAGGAGTCCATCGACGCCATCCGGGGGGAGGCCGCCTCCATGGAGCGGCTGGTGGAGCAGCTGCTGTTTTTGGCCCGGGGAGACAACGACTCCCAGCCGGTGAAGCAGGAGCGGGTGGACCTCACCGCCCTGGCCGGAGAGGTACTCCGGGAGGAGGAAATGATCCATCCTCAGCGGGTGTTCCTGCCCCGCTGGGAGGAGAAACCGGTGGCGGTGTATGCCGACCCGGGGCTTGTGAAGCAAGTGCTGCGGATTTTGATGGACAATGCACTGAAATATAGTCCCCCGGAGGGGAAAATCTACCTTCGGGTCACCCAAAGTCCGGGCTATGCCCGCCTGACGGTCCAGGACGAGGGAATGGGCATTCCCCCCCAGGACATCCCCCACATCTTCGAGCGGTTTTACCGCACCGACCGGTCCCGGGACCGGAAAACCGGCGGCACGGGGCTGGGGCTGGCCATTGCCCGTTGGATTGTGGAGCGCCACGGGGGCTGGTTTGAAGTAGTGTCCCGGGTGGATGTGGGTACCCGCCTTACCGCAGTTTTGCCCCTGATGGAGAAAAAGGAGGAACCGCTTCCATGAACCTGCGCATGGCCTGCCCGGCGGATGCCCGGGCACTGCTGGAGATATACCGGCCTTACATTGCCACCACCGTGACCTTTGAATATGTCTGTCCCAGCCTGGAGGAGTTTGAAGGGCGCATTGCCCACACCCTGGAGCGCTACCCCTATCTGGTGCTGGAGGAGGAGGGACGCCCCCTGGGCTATGCCTACGCCCACCCTCTGGCCCAGCGTGCCGCCTATGGCTGGAGCGCGGAGCTGTCCATCTACCTGGCACCGGACACCCGGGGACGGAGACTGGGGGAGAAGCTCTACGGGGCGCTGATGGAGCTGATTTCCCTTCAGGGGGTGCGTACCGCCTGCGCCCTGGTGACCAGCCCCAACCCCCACAGCGAGGCCTTTCATGAAAAGCTGGGCTTTGTGCGCACGGGGCTTCAGGAGCAGGTGGGGTATAAAAACGGCCGCTGGCTGGGCCTTTCCTTCTACCAGAAGGCCATCGGGCCCTATGATCTGGAGCCTGAGCCGGTGCGGGCGCTGAAGGAGCTTCCCCAAGAAGAGATCCGCCGTGTGCTGGAGAAATTTTCCCAATAACAAAGTATTCCCCGCAGGGCTACGC
>DBFWXD010000470.1:0-6137 GCA_048215895.1 Eubacteriales bacterium | reverse complement strand
GACTGGGCCCGTTTGGCAAAGCCCCGTTCATAGCTCACGTCCGCCGGGCGCTCCCCCACTCTGACAATGGCTACCGTGGGGGTAATGCCCTGCTCCCGGAGGCGGGCTACGCCGGCGCTGACTTTCTCACATAGTTCAGCGGCCACCGGGGCTCCGGAAAGAAGCTTAGCCATAGTAGATGGCAGCGCACATAAGGGCAGCGCCGCTCTGGGTCTTCAGCTCCACCCACTCCTGGGTCGCCTCACGGCACAAAAGCATCTGACCCTCCTGGGCGGTCACTCCACCTACGGTCACATCGCCCTGGGCGCAATAAATGGCCAGGGTGAGGTTCTTGTGGGCCTGCGGAGCAAAGACGGGAGCGGACCAGGTGAGAGCGCTCTCCTTCTCCAGCTTCAGGCCCTGCGCGCAGCCCTCGCAGGCACCCTTGCGCATCATCAGGTTATAGTCAGAACACTGGCCCCAGGACTCCACAGGTACGCCGCCGTCAAAGGCACAGACCTGAAGAGGTTCCAGGGGGAAGCGCTCTCCATCCCCGATCTTCAGCTCCATCTCTCCCTTTACAATGGAGATCAGGCGGTTGTAGTCGGGCAGGGGGGTAAAGTCAGAGTGAGGGAGCTCCACCTTGGCGGAGCTGAGGCGCCAGAGAAAATCCCGGTCGGCGTACACCGCCCCCTCAGGGGCAATGGCCAGCTGTGTGGTAGTTCCACCAGACCAAAGGGTTGTCACATACTGTTCCTGGGTCAGCAAAGTCCATTCCATTCGGGACACATCCTTTCTATTTCAGGCAGACAGCGCGGCAGGAAGGGAAAAAATTAACCCTCCCACGCGGCGCTGCCACGCAAAGAGGGCTTATCTCCCATGGCAGCGGAGGGGGCTGCAGCAACGCGGAGCATTCCTTCGTCCGTCGGCAACTTCCCATCCGGCGGCACTTGACGCGCTGAACCTACTCTGTCGGGCTTTCGATATTACACCTCTCCCGGGGACACAGTCCCCGGGAGAGCATAGGGTTTTCTTACAGGCTGGACTCCACAGCGGCGTAGATCTTGTCAGCCAGAGGCAGAGCCTTGGCCAGCATGGCCTCGCCCTTCTTGCGGTAATCCTCGGCCAGATCCTTGTTCTTCAGAGAGCCGATGTTGATCAGCACGTTGAGCCAAGCGCCCTGGATGGCGGCGCGCAGGGACAGGGCGGACACGCCCAGGTCGCTGGCGGCGCTGTCGTTGGTCTTGCCCAGCAGATCAGCGGTGAGCTCCAGAGTCTCCAGAGCCAGCTCCATCATCTCAAAGGGAGTGGCGGTGCAGCCTTCCAGACCCTTCTGGATGGCGGCGGAACGGGCAGCCTTCTCCTCGTCGGTAGCCTTGGGCATACCGAAAGCAGCGCTCACCACGTTGAAAGCCTCGGTATCGCGGTCCATCACGTCCACAAAGCGGGCCTTCAGGTCCAGAGCCTTCTTCTGGCCCTCGATGACGAACTCCTGATACTCGGCGTACTTCTCCTTGCTCTTGCCCACGGTGGTCAGGCCGCAGACCATGGCGGTCAGAGCGGCGCCCAGAGCACCCTCCAGAGCGGCAGTGGAGCCGCCGCCGGGAGCGGGAGCGTCAGAGGCCAGAACGTCACAAAACTGGGAAACCTGCATTTCAGCTAACTTCATCTTGTGTAACTCCTTTTTTGCTTACTTCATGTCCAGGAGGTGATACTCCATGATCTGGTTGTGGCAATCGAAGTCCTTAGCCTTCAGGTAGAACTCGGCGCAGTCGATCATGGCCTTGGCGGGAGTCAGACCCACGATCTCGCTGTCGATGATGTAGGTGCCGTAGCGCTCAGCCAGAGACTTGACCATCTCATACACCACGTACAGGGGGGTGTCCTCATAGTTGACCATGTTCATGGAAACCTGGGCGATGCCGCGGTCCTCCATCATGAAGCCCATGGCCTTGCAGCTGCGGAAGCCGCCGGAGGAACCACGGATGACCTTGGCGATCTTCTTGGCGACCTCAACGTCGGAAGTAGCCAGGTTGATGTTGAAAGCGACCAGGGGCATACGGGCGCCGATGGCAGTGATACCGGCAGTGGGGTGGATCTTCCGCTCGCCGTAGTCGGGAGCCCAATCCTCCTGGAGCAGCTTCTCGGGCATACCCTCGAACTCGCCCTTGCGGCAGGTAGCCAGGTTGCGGCGCTCGGGACGGGTAGCGGAGTCCTCATACAGGAAGGAGGGAACCTTCAGCTCGTCCCAGATCCGCTGGGCAACGCGCTTGGACAGCTCCACGCACTCCTCAACAGTCACGTCCTTGGACTGGGGCACGAAGGGGATAACGTCGGTGGCACCCATGCGCTTGTGCTCGCCCTTGTGCTTGTTCATGTCGATGCGCTCGGTGGCCACCTTGGTCAGGCGGAAAGCCACCTCTTCGATGGCGCTCAGCTCACCAATCAGGGTGAACACGCAGCGGTTGTGGTTGCCGTCGGTCTGGGCATCAAACAGGGTGCAGCCGGGCACGCTGTTGGCAGCCTCTACCAGAGCGTTATAAGTGGCCTCGTCCTTCTCCTTGCTGCAGCTGAAATTGGGGATGCACTCAACTAACTTTGCCATTTCGTTTTCCTCCTATTATTCCATTAAATGTACATATTCCCTGGCCGGGGTCTGGAGAGTTGACCCTCAGCCTGAGGTACCTAAGAAAGTGTTAGCCCTCGAATCCGGGGACAAAGAAGCGGATAAACATCAGGGTCTGGGGCTGGTAGAGGATATCCACCAGGAAGGCGCCGACGATGGGCACCACCATAAAGGCCTTGCGGGACATGCCGTAACGCTCGGTCACAGCGGTCATGTTCACGATGGCGGAGGGGGTAGCACCCAGGCCGTGGCCGCACAGACCAGCGCACATCACAGCGGCGTCATAGTTCTTGCCCAGCAGGCGGAACACCACAAAGTAGGCGATCAGGGCCATGAAGATCACCTGGCACATCACGACCACGAACACGCCGCCAATGAGGCCGGCCAGCTCCCACAGCTTCAGAGTCATCAGAGCGATGGCCAGATACAGATTCAGCATGACATCGCCGATGCCGTCCACCAGAGAGAAGCTGAAGTTATAGAAGTGGAACACCTCGTTGAGGTTACGTACGATCACAGCCACAAACATAGAGCCTACGTAAGTGGGGAAGCTCATATTGATGAGGCTGCCGATCCAGCCGGACACCTGAGTGCCAACGGCCATACACACCAGGATCACAGTGACGTTCTTGATCACATCCAGGCCGGACAGAGCCTCGCCGGTGGCGGCGTTGATCTTGTCCACATCGGAGGTGAAGTTGTCGCTCTCGTCGGGCTTCAGGTTATACTTGACGATGAGGCGGCGGCCCAGAGGTCCACCGATCAGCACGGCGGAAATGAGGCCGAAGGTAGCAGCAGCAGCGCCCACCAGAGAGCCCTGGCTGTAACCCATGTTTACAAAATCGCCGCCGTAGCTCAGAGCAGCACCGTGGCCGCCGATCATGGAGATGGCGGAGGACAGCAGAGCGTAGGGGGCTTCCAGACCTACTACCTTGCCCACAACAATGCCCAGAGTGTTCTGGCAGATGGAAATGACGCCTGCAATGAGCCAGTAAATGATCAGCAGAACGCCGCCCTTGGCCAGCAGCTTATAGCTGGCACCCAGGCCCACGGTGACGAAGAACGCCAGCATGAAGGGGTCCTGATAGGAGGTGTCAAAGTTAAAGGTGAAAGCATTCGCCATGTAGCCAGCGAACGTGATGAACATAAACAGGAAGCCACCCACCACGGGAGCAGGAATGCAGTACTTGTTCAGCGCATTGATCTTGCTCTTGATGAAATAACCTACTAACAAAACGATGGCGGCCATTGCGGTAGTCATGATGGCACTGGTATTAATGTTCAGGACATTTTCCACTACTTCAAATGTCATAATCTCTCTCCTTTATTCTGAAATTGTTCCATGCTTTTCGGCCGAACGCTCTCCTCGTTCAGCCCAAAACTACTCATTTATTATATTAAATTATCACAATTTTTTCAAGTCTGCGGCAAAGGTGTTTTTTGCAATCTGTTTAATAATTTTAATCAGAACAATGTTTTTTCCTCTCCCGGACGGGGTGGCTTTTCCTTGCCTCCGCCGGCCATGGAAATATAGCGTTTCACGCAGCTGGCATAGTAGATATTTTCTGTCCAGACCAGCACCGGATAGGACCTGGCCGCAAGCCCCTGAACCGGTTTCGTATATATGCCGGAATCCGGCATCGTCTTGACAATGGAGCGGGGCAGATAGCTTACTCCAAACCCCGCCTGGACCAGCTGCATGGCCATAGGCGTATCATAACACTGGCAGACCACTTCCAGGGAAAAGCCTGCCCGCTGGCACTCATTTTTCAGGTTGTTGCTGTATCCCCACAAGTCGTCACTGCGCAGCAGACACATGGGGACACCCCGCAGCGCTTCGATGGGAACGGTGCTCTGCCCGGGGGCAGGGTCCGTCTGGCCGGTCATCACCAGCTCCAGGGAATCTTCTCCCAGAATTTTCTCGCCCAGGCCGGCCGCCTCCTCCGACTGACTGCGCAGATAGAGCACATGAAGTTTACCCCGGTTCAGATCGTCAATCAGGTCGTTGGGCGTACCCATTCGGATGTAGAGCTCTACCTGGGGATACTCCTGGTGATAGGCCTTTATGTGTTCCATAACCATAGGCAAATCGGAATAAATGACCCCCAGCTTCACCTGTCCCCGCAGGCCCGCATCCACGTCACGGACGCTGTCGGCCATCATCCGCAGGTTTTGGAACATCTGCTCACTCTGCTGGTAAAGGCACCGCCCCGCTTCTGTGAGCTCAATGCCCTTGTTTGTGCGCAGAAACAAGCACACCCCCAGCTCGTCCTCCAGCAGGGCCAGCTGACGGCTGATGGGGGGCTGGGCGACATGAAGTTCCCGGGATGCCCGGGAAATACTCTTGGCTTCGGCTACTGCGGCAAAATATTCAAGCTGTCGAAAATTCATTGTGTTTCACCATACCTTTTGCATATAGCCAGTTAGATTTTTTCGTATATTTTATTATACCAATTTCCGCAAAAAATACAAGTATTCCCAAGTACATCTCCATTTTTCACAATGTTTTGCGTGAAAAGGCGGACAATCCCGCCTTATAGCCGGGATTGTCCGCACGCTTTTCTCAATTCCTCCAGTACCTCCTTCAGATCCAGCCCCTCCACCTCGGCCAGACAGAGGATTACCCCTGCAAAAACCTTGCTCAAATAAGGCAGCGTGGTCCTGCCCAATCTTCTGGGCGGCAAGTACCGGTCTCCGTTATAGTAATCAGAGATCTGCCGAATCCACCCCTCCACTTGGCGGCGCAATTTTTGGCACAAATCCACATCCGCTTCGCTCAGATACAGATGCGCCAGCTGGTACAGTTCCTCTTTTTCGGCTGCCTGTGAGGTCTGGAACTCCATGCGGAATACCAGCGGATCACAGCGCACCGCAATTTTTCCCGCGGTCTCCAGCACCGTATGCTTTTCCCGGTTTATCCAGGCCAGCATGGTCAATGTAACCAGCAGCCGACCCTGCACCCGTTCCAGACCAAAGGCCTGTTTGAACAGCCCCACCACCTGGGAATACACCTGCTCATCGTCAATTCTCAGCTTAAAGGACGAAGGCAGTTCCCCCACGTAAGTTACCTCAATTTTCTCTTTGGAAGCCCGTACCAAAATTTCCGGATCGTTTTTTCCGGCCACATAGCGCAGAGCCTGTTGAAACAGATCCGTCCGGTTACTTATCCCGTCCGGTCCCGCTTGCTGAAAAACGGACAGCAATTCCTTGGTAGGGCGCACAGCTACAAATTTTTCCATGTTATGTAACCCCCTTTTTGTTTATGCATTTTGTATTCTTGTGTGTCCTATTGTATTCTTATTAAGCGAGTCTGTCAAGCTATTTTAAAATTTTCCACAAAAAATTCACCCTCTGGAATTCCAGAGGGTGAATTGATCTTATAAACATTAACTCAAACGACAAAACGAACCACGCTCCTGCAGCTGTTTGTGCAGAAAGGCAGAAAACTGAGGGCAATCTCCCCCTATAAGATCCTTTTTCTGTAAAATCGTGACCTTTTCGTTCCAGGTCAGCAAAAACAAGTCCTCTGTCT
>DBFWXD010000047.1:0-2310 GCA_048215895.1 Eubacteriales bacterium | reverse complement strand
CCTCTTGGCAGCCTCAAGCAAAACACGGAGGATTCCCGCTATGTTGAAACATCTGCTCTTTATCTACAATCCAACCTCCGGAACCGGAAAGATCGCCAACGAGCTCTCCACCGTTCTGGATACCTTTACCAAGGCCGGATGGCTTACCACCGTCTATCCCACCCAGGGCAAGGGCGACGCCGCCCGGGCCGCCCGGGAGATGGGACCGCAGTTTGAGCGTGTGGTATGCGCGGGGGGAGACGGTACCCTCAGCGAAGTCTCCGGCGGCCTTCTGGGGCTGGAGGCTCCGCCGCCCCTGGGCTACATTCCCTTTGGCTCCACCAACGACTGTGCCGCCACGCTCCACCTGCCCAAGGGAACCAAGCGCGCCACACTGGCCGCCGCCGGCGCCGGGACGCCCACTCCCATCGACATGGGGCTGCTTAATGACCGCCCCTTTGTCTATGTCGCAGCCTTTGGCGCCTTTACCAATGTGGCCTACGACACGCCTCAGGATCTGAAAAAGACCTTTGGCCATCTGGCCTACATTTTCGGCGGAATCGCTTCCCTGCCCACCATCTCTCCCTATCACATTAAGGTGGAATACGACGGCCAGATATTGGAGGACGACTTCTACTTTGGAATGGTGAGCAATTCCATCTCCATTGGCGGCATCAAGCCCCCCAACAGCGACCAGGTGGTGCTGGATGATGGCCTGTTTGAGGTCACTTTGGTGAAAAAGCCCCTCAGCCTGGCAGACTTGGCCAACGGGCTTCAGGCCCTGATCAACCTCTCCCCTGCCGACGGGGGCGCGCTCATTCAGTTCCAGGCCAGCAGCCTTACCTTCACCTGCGACCGGCCCCTCCCCTGGACCATTGACGGCGAGTTTGGAGGCAGCCAAACGGTTAATGAGATTACCAACCGCCAAAAAGCCCTTCAGATCATTCAAGGCGCATAAAGAAAACACCCTGGCTCACGCCAGGGTGTTTTTGCTTTTTATTTCAGGACCTCAGCCATGTCCATTTCCTGGGCGTCGCTCCACAGCCGCTCCAGATCATAGAACTTTCTGGCCTCGTCAGTAAACACATGAACCACTACGCTGGAAAAATCCATCAGCAGCCAGGTGCCATCCCGGTGTCCCTCAATGTGGTGGGCGTGCTCCCCCTGTTTCTCCGCCGCCTCTTCACAGGCATCCGACATGGCTTTCACCTGGGTATTGGAAGTAGCGGTACACAGCACAAAGTAGTCTGCCAGGGTGGTCAGCTCCTCCGTCTTCAGGACCTTGATATCCTGTCCTTTCTTGGAGTCCAGCGCCTTGGCCAGCAGGGCCGCCAGTTCATAGGAATTCATCCGGTCTGCTCCTTTCTCGTATTTGATACAATGTTATTCTCGTTCGGTCAATTTATCGTCGGGCCATATTCCAGGCCCCCGGGAAGTTCTGAGAAACCCTAGGCGGCATTGCCCATGGTATCCTCTCCCCCCGCAGGAGGATTGCTTCCCCCCTGGGAGGCACCGGAACCACCGGAAGCCGCTGCGCCGCCTTCCGTCCCATCACCGGGGATCACCGGTTCCCCGGGAATGACCGGGTCCGAGCCGCTGGTTCCGCCTCCCGTTTCACCGGAAGACCCGCTGCCATCGGGATTGTTCTCTCCCTGGCCGGGCTGCTGGCTGGAACTCTCGCCCGAGCCGCCTTCCTCCGGGGTAGTGGGATCGGTGGGAATGACCGGCTCCTCCGGGGTCGTGCCCTGGCTGGAAGATCCGGACTGGTCGGGAGTTTCAGGCTCAACCGGTACCTCGGGTTCTTCGGGCTGTTCCGGCTGCGGATTGGTGGACACCTGCGCCCGGCCCATGCTGGGATCGGCCAGGGTACCGTTGGTCACGCCAAAGCTTCCGTCGCTCTTTTTGTACATCAGCTGCAGATCGCTGGACTGAATGTCGTCCACATAGGGGTTGATGCCGTCGTTGAGGATCTCCAGCAGCTCATCCTCAATGGGAACCACCATGGACGCTCCGTTATACCAAACGCCCGTCCAGGGCATGGACACGATGGTCACATCGGTCTCCGGGTCCATTCCAATGGCCAGTTCGGCAAATGCCAGAATGTTGCCCACGCTCAGGTCGGTATCCACATTCTCCAAAAAGATATTGGCCAAAGTGGGCAGCTTCAGCAGTACATCGGGCTGCAGGCACTCCTCCAGCACGGCCACCAGGAAGTCCCGCTGGATCTCCGTGCGGCCGCTGTCGCCCAGCGAGATGGAGAAGGCGTTATTCTTCCGGAACCGGATGACCTCCATGGCATCCTCGCCGTCCAGCAAACGATAGCCGGCCTTC
>DBFWXD010000469.1:0-3085 GCA_048215895.1 Eubacteriales bacterium | reverse complement strand
CGGGAGAAACGGAGGGCTGACCGTGAGGCAAGATATGTTCTCCAAAGCCTACCTGACCCTCTACGCCTGCGGCGTCATTCCTGTGGTCTGGCTGGCCCTGCTGCTGGCCCCCTATATGGGCGGCGGACTGGTGGGGCTGGTGCGGTACGGCGGGGCCGCGCTGGACCATCCGTTTCACATTGTATGGTGTGAGGACAGCTTGAAAACTGTCCTTATTTTTTTGTTGTGCTATGGGCTGGGGATTGGCGTCTACCTCTCCACCGACCGCAACTACCGCAGGCGGGAGGAACACGGCAGCGCCAAGTGGGGCGACCCCAGAGCGATCAACAGGAAATATGCGGATAAGGAGCTGACCGCGAACAAAATCCTCACACAGAATGTCGCCATTGGGCTGGATGGCCGCAGACACCGGCGCAATCTGAATGTCCTGGTGGTGGGAGGCAGCGGCGCGGGCAAGACCAGGTTCTACGCCAAGCCCAACATTATGAACGCCAACACCAGCCTGATCGTACTGGACTGCAAAGGTGAAATCTTGCGCGACACCGGGGGACTGCTTGAAGCAAACGGCTACGACATCAAGGTGCTTGACCTAATCAATATGGAGAAAAGCCACTGCTACAACCCTTTTGCCTATCTCCGCAACGACAACGACATTCAGCGGCTTGTGACCAACCTGTTCAAGAACACCACGCCCAAAGGCGCACAGTCACAGGACCCCTTCTGGGATCAGGCAGCGCAGATGCTCTTGCTGGCGCTGGTGTTCTATCTCCACTACGAAGCTCCGCCCGAAGAACGGAACTTCTCCATGGTCATGGAAATGATCCGGGCTGGCGAGGTCCGGGAGGATGATGACACCTACCAATCCCCGTTGGATGAACTCTTTGACCGCCTGGAAATGCGGAACCCGGAGCATATCGCCCTGAAATATTACCGCAATTACCGCTCCGGCAGCGGCCAGACCCTGAAGTCCATCCAGATCACGCTGGTGTCCCGGCTGGAGAAGTTCAATCTGGAATCGCTGGCCGGCATGACGCAGACGGACGAGATGGAATTGTGGAGTTTAGGTGAAAAAAAGACGGCCATCTTTGCCGTGATCCCCGACAATGACTCCAGTTTTAACTTCATTGTCGGCCTACTCTACACCCAACTGTTCCAACAGCTCTACTATCAGGCGGATGTGGTACACGGCGGCAGGCTGCCCGTCCATGTGCATTTCGTCATGGACGAGTTCGCCAATGTCGCACTGCCTGATGAGTTTGACAAACTGCTTGCCACCATGCGGAGCCGTGAAATCTCCGTGAGCATCATTATCCAGAACCTCGCCCAGCTCAAGGCCCTTTTTGAAAAGCAGTGGGAGAGCCTTGTGGGAAATTGCGATGAATTTCTGTATATGGGCGGCAACGAGCAATCCACCCATGAGTATGTGTCCAAGCTGCTGGGCAAGGAAACCATTGATACGAACACCTACGGCCAGTCCAAAGGAAGGAGCGGCAGCTACTCCACCAACTGGCAGCTCACGGGCCGGGAACTGCTCATGCCGGATGAAGTGCGTATGCTGGATAACCAGTACGCGCTTCTTTTTATTCGCGGAGAGCGGCCCGTGCGGGACCTCAAGTATGACATCCTTAAACATCCCAATATCAAACTCACCACAGACGGCGGGGCGGAACCATACCGGCACGGTGAGGATGTCCACAGCATCGTGTCTATCCGCTTTGACAAGGAGCTGTTGAAGCAGGTAGCGGAAAAGGATGGTCAGGACGCGCCGAAACATCGTTTCATTCTTCTCACGGAGGAGGAGTTGGAACAAAAATTCATTGAACTGGAGGAACAAGAAAATGCTGAACAACAAAAAGGAAAATAAGCGGCTCCCCATGCCCGGCAAGGTAAAAAAGGGCTTTCGCTGCTACTGCACGCTGGTAATGGCCGCGGCCCTGCTGGGCTGCTGCTCCATGACGGCCTTTGCCGCCGATGACCCCCTGGAGGTGGTCAACAATTTGTCGGAGTTCATTTTTGGTTTGATCCGGGCGGTGGGCCTGATCCTGCTGGGCTGGGGCATCGTTCAGGTGGGCCTCTCCCTCCAGAGCCATGACCCCTCCCAGCGGTCCAACGGCTTCCTCACCCTGGCTGGCGGCATTGTTATAACCTTTTCCAAAGAAATTCTGACCCTTATCACCGGCTGATGATGCAAAGTTATCCGAACACACGGGGCAGGCCCCAAAAGCCTGCCCCCAAAGGAGGTGCTTTGCGTGTCGGATAATTGGGTCGTGCAAAACCTGGAAAATGCGCTGGAGGTCTGGAATGGCAAGTTGAGCGAGATCTGGCAGCTTATCACCCAATCCCCCCAGGACTTCAAGGGCGGCGCGATCTGGGCCGTGATAGAGGACATTCACGGCGCGCTCCAGGCCATCGGCTACGCCCTGCTGGTGTTATTCTTTGTGGTAGGCGTGGTCAAGACCTGCGGCAGCTTTGTGGAGGTCAAAAAGCCGGAACACGCGCTGAAGCTGTTTGTCCGCTTTGTTCTGGCAAAGGCCCTGATCACCTATGGCATGGAGCTGATGCTGGCCCTTCTGGACATCATCCAGGGTGTGGTGTCCTCCATTATGAACGCGGCGGGCTTCGGCGCACCATCGTCCACTGTTTTACCCGCGGAGATCGTGACAGCCGTTGAGGATTGCGGCTTTTTTGAGAGCATCCCCCTATGGGCGGTGACGCTGATCGGCGGGCTTCTTATTTGGGTCCTGTCTTTTGTAATGATCCTGAGCGTCTACGGGCGCTTTTTTAAGATGTATATGTATGCTGCGCTGGCCCCCATCCCCCTGTCTACTTTTGCCGGGGAACCCAGCCAGAATGTGGGCAAGAGCTTTCTCAAAAGCTACGCCGCCGTCTGTCTGGAGGGGGCCGTCATCGTGCTGGCCTGTATCATCTTCTCCGTGTTCGCCAGTTCCCCGCCTGTTGTTGACCCGGACGCTGCGGCGGCCTCGATGGTGTGGAGCTATATTGGCGAAATTACCTTTAATATGCTTATTTTGGTGGGCAGCGTCAAAATGTCCGACCATGTGGTACGGGAAATGATGGGCTTATA
>DBFWXD010000468.1:0-4086 GCA_048215895.1 Eubacteriales bacterium | reverse complement strand
CCTCCTCCGCCGCACCTCCCAGCGCATTGACCGTCTGGACAATGGCATGGAGCCGGTCACTCTCCTTCAGCCTCAGCCGCCCGGCCCCGGTCAGGCGGGTGGTTCCCCGGGCAAAAACGGCCATGGCACCCAGGGCCGGGGCCAGGTCGGGACATTGGGACACGTCCAGTTCCCGGTCACCGGGCCGGGCCAACTTCCAGTAATAAGCGGCAATGTTCCGGTCTGTTTGGAGGGAATTGGGATCCAGCCCCTCCAGTTTCACCTGGTGGTCCAGAAAGTTGGCCGCATACCAGACGGCCCCTTGTGACCAGTCTCCCGGCACAGTCACATTCCGGGGCTGATAGCGCTGTCCCCCGGGGATCCGGAAGCGCTCATAGCCCTCCCGCTCCACCCGGACTCCAAACTGTTCCAGAACCTCCAGCGTCATGTCTACATAGCCCTCCGACTCCAAAGGAGAGGTGATGCACAGCTGTGAATCTCCCTCCACCAGGGGCAGCGCCAGCAGCAGTCCGGTAACAAACTGGCTGGACACATCCCCCGGAAGTCGGTATTCTCCCGCGGTCAGCCGCCCTTTTACCGTCAGTACATTCCCTGACCGTTCCCAGCTCAGTCCCCGTTCCCGGAAGAGCTGCTCGTAGGGCCCCAAGGGGCGCTCCATCAGCCGTCCCCGGCCGGTAAAGCTCCCACCCCCTCGCACCGCAGCAGCGACCGGAATGAGAAAGCGGAGCGTGGAACCCGACTCCCCACAGTCCAGCAGGGGCGTCTGTTCCCCTTTGCTCATCAGCAGTTCCAGACAGGCGCGGGTAGCCCGCAGGTCCTGGGAATCTCCCAGGTTTTCCACCCTGCCTCCTCCCGCCAGTGCCGAAGCAATGAGCGCACGGTGGGCCGCGCTTTTGCTGGGCGGCACCATGACTGTTCCGGCCAGGTCGGCAGCTTTCAGAATGGCTGTACTCATGTGTAATCCCTCCAAAACACAAACAAAAAGGCCTGCGGTGAAGTGTTTTCACCGCAGGCCTGATCGGCTTTATAAAAATCCCAAAACCGGGACCATCAAACCTTCTATGCAGCAAAAAGCACTTTTACCTTGTTAGCACTGAAGCTAAAAAAGTAAAAGTAAGCAAAAAAGCGAGCTGCAAACAGGTTCATTGAAATGTTTCTCCTTTAGCGTGGAAAAATATTATGGTCAATATAGCACCATTCCCCCTCCTTGTCAACGGATTATATTTGTAAAATTTCTCTCGCCGCTATTTTTTTCTTTACTCCGGAGAACGAAGGCTTTATAATACCACCCAAACGGGAAGTCAGCGGCGGAACGTCCGCCCGCCTGTTTTCGCAGAAGGAAAGGAGGCTATGGGGTCACCCATCACAAAGCGCCAGTGCCCACCCACAGGTGGGACGACGAGGAGAGGGGAGTATCGAAGGTTTCGGCGGATGCCCCTCCGTGACGGCCCGGGCGCGTACACAGCCTACAAATATGCGGGCAACCGCAAAACAGAGGGACTGTGACCGGGTTACGAGGTCAAATGGCTGCGAGTTTGTCCTCCCGTATTGTTTCAGGAGGAAATTGAATAACATGTGTGGTATTGTAGGTTACGTAGGACAGGAACAGGCCGCTCCGATTTTGCTGGATGGGTTATCCCGGCTGGAATACCGCGGCTATGACTCCGCCGGTGTTGCCGTTTACGACAGCGCCAAGGGCGCTCTGTCCGTCCACAAGGCCAAGGGCAGACTGAAGGTCTTGTCCGACCAGCTCCATGGGGGCGCAGATCTTCCCGGAACCGTGGGCATTGGCCACACCCGCTGGGCCACCCACGGAGCGCCCAGCGACGTAAACTCCCACCCCCAGGTCAGCCGCAGCGGAAAGATTGCCGTGGTCCACAACGGCATCATCGAAAACTACGCGGAGCTTAAATCCTTTCTCATGAGCCAGGGCATCCCCTTCACCTCAGAGACGGACACGGAGGTCATCGCCCAGCTCATCGAGTACTTCTACGAGGGGGACCTGCTCCAGGCCGTGGGCCGGGTGCTTCACCGCATTCAGGGTGCCTATGCTCTGGGCATCCTGTGTGACGACTGCCCCAACCAGCTGATTGCCGTACGCAAAGACAGCCCCCTCATCCTGGGCTATGGAGAGGGCTGCTCCTTCCTGGCCAGCGACGTCACCGCCATTCTCCGCCACACCCGCAAGGTGAGCTACATGGAGGATGGGGAGCTGGCGGTCCTCACCCAGAATGGCATCCAGTGCTATAACCATCTGATGCAGCCGGTGGACAAGGAAATTGTTCAGGTGGACTGGGAGATGGACGCGGCGGAGAAGGGCGGCTATGAGCACTTCATGTTCAAGGAGATCATGGAGCAGCCCCAGGCCCTGCGCCGGTGCATCTCTCCCCGGATTCGGGACGGCGAGGTGTTCTTTGAGGACTTCCACCTCTCCCCCCAGGACATCCGTGACCTTCAGAAAATCTATATAGTGGCCTGCGGCTCCAGCTACCATGTGGGCATGGTGGGCAAATATCAGCTGGAAAAGCTCACCCGCAAACCGGTGGAAGTGGCTCTGGCCTCGGAATTCCGGTATATGGACCCCATTGTCAACGAGCACACTCTGGTAGTGGTGATCAGCCAGTCCGGCGAGACTCTGGACACCATGGCCGCTCTGCGGGAGGCCCGCCGGCTGGGCGGAAAGATCCTGTCCATTGTCAACGTGGTGGGCAGCTCCATCGCCCGGGAGTCGGATCAGGTGCTCTACACCTGGGCGGGGCCGGAGATTGCCGTGGCCACCACCAAGGCCTACTCCACTCAGCTGGCGGTGATCTGCCTGCTGGCGCTGTACTTCGCCCGGGTTCTGGGCACCGTGGAGGACGAGGAATACCGCTCCTGCCTGGAGGACCTGCTCCGTCTGCCCGAACAGGTAGAACAGGTTCTGTCCCAGAAGGACGACATCCAGTATTATGCCTCTCAGTACTTTAACCATGACAGCGTCTTCTTCATCGGACGGAACATCGACTATGCCATGGGGCTGGAGGGTTCGCTAAAGCTGAAGGAGATCTCCTACATTCACTCCGAGGCCTACGCCTCCGGAGAGCTGAAGCACGGCACCATCAGCCTCATTGAGCCGGGCACTCTGGTGGTGGCTCTGGGCACCTGCAAGCGGCTGTTCCAGAAGGCCATGAGCAATGTGGTGGAAGTGAAATCCCGCGGGGCCGACGTGCTGGCCCTGACCACGGAAAGCTGCCGGGAGGAGATGGCCGGTACGGCCAACGCCGTCATCACCATTCCCGATGCCCGGGAGCTGGTGCTCCCCTGTCTGAGTGTGGTGCCTCTGCAGCTGTTTGCCTACTATGTGGCCCTCATGCGGGGTTGTGACATCGACAAACCCCGGAACCTTGCTAAGAGCGTTACCGTGGAATAACTTTGAGCAAACAAGGCCCCTCCGCCTGGCGGAGGGGCCTTGTGATTTGTCATATGGGTCCTTTCGTGACTTACTTAGGGATTCTTCTCGCCCTTGAGCCACTCATCCTCTTCATACTCATGCTTGAGCCAGGACTCGTAATTGGATTTCAGGGAATCCCACACGGACATCCAGTCGATCTTGCTCAGATCCTCTTCTCCGGTAAAGAGCTCATTATAGAAGGAGAAGGTGGGGTCCTCGGCGCCGCCCACATATTCCTCATAGAAGGCGTCCATATAAGCGCCGAAGCGGGGGTCGTCCATCTCCTGGGGACCCAGCATCATGGCATGGAGCTGCTCCTTGGTCCAAGGCTCGTCATTCTTCAGATCCCGAGGCATGACCTGGGCCCATTTGGTCAGGCGGCCTAAATCGTGCAGAAAACGCTCCCGCCCCTCTTCGCTGTTGAGCATGGGCAGCACACTGCGCAGCAGGGTGTAGAACGCATCGTCCATTGCTTCCTTGATCTTCGGGCTGATTTTATTTTGATCCATCGTCAATGCCTCCAATTCTCATAATTTTCCCCGTCGGTGTGGGGCGGAGAGTCCCACCGGGAAACTCTCTGTATGGTGACATTATAGCCGGAGCAGCCAGGACCGTCAACCTTTATTTGTAAGATCTTTGAAATTTAACATTTTAAA
>DBFWXD010000467.1:0-2205 GCA_048215895.1 Eubacteriales bacterium | reverse complement strand
ACCCCCAGCAGGCCGATCTGCTTTTGGACCGGGCCTGCTATGAGGAGATGGCTCAGCTGGCCCGGGAACTGGGCAGCTCATTCCTCCAGGGCTATGTGCGTCTGAGCGTGGACGTGGCCAACCTTCGTGCCGCGGTCCGGGTTTACCGGATGGGCAAGGAGACGGAGTTTCTGCGCCAGGTGCTGCTCAGCGGAGGAAATGTGTCCGAGCAGTCCATCCTCTCCGCCCGGCGGGAAGCGCTGGACGAGGTGTTCCGCTCCGGACCTCTGGCCGGGGCGGCGGAGCTGGGAGCGAAGCTCCTTCAGCCAGGCGGCGGTTCCCTGACGGAGTTTGAGCGGGAGTGTGACAACGCGCTGACCGCCTATCTGGCCGCGGCCCGCCGTGTTCCCTTTGGAGAGGAGACCGTGATTGGCTACCTCTATGCCAAGGAGCAGGAGTTTACCGCCATCCGGTCGATCTTCGCCGGACGTGCGGCTGGGCTGGACGGAGATACCATCCGTGCCCGGCTTCGGGAAACCTATGTGTAAGGGGGTGGGTGGAGATGTATAAGATTGCTGTGATGGGCGATATCGACAGCGTCCTGGGCTTTAAGGCTCTGGGGCTGGAGGTGTGCCCGGTATCCACCCCGGAAGAGGGCCGGGAGGCCCTGCACCGCATGGCCAGGGATAATTATGCCATCATCTACATGACCGAGCAGCTGGCCGCCCAGATGGGTCCGGAAGTCGCCCGGTATAAGGATGCCCTGACCCCCGCTATCATTTTGATCCCCGGCAAGGAGGGATCCCTGGGGATTGGAATGGCCAACATCAAAACAGCGGTGGAACGCGCCGTGGGAGCTGACATTTTGTAAGCTTCCTCATCTGAGAAATTTTACTTCGAAGGAAGGTTTAGCCTATGGGAAAGATCGTCAAGGTCTCCGGCCCGCTGGTGGTGGCCACCGGCATGGAGGAGGCCAACATGGCCGACGTGGTCCGTGTGGGCGAGCAGCATCTGATCGGTGAGATCCTCACCATGACCGGCGGCTCCGCGTCCATTCAGGTCTACGAGGAGACCTCCGGCCTGGGCCCCGGGGCGGAAGTGGTCACCACCGGCGCCCCTCTGTCCGTGGAGCTGGGCCCCGGCCTCATTGAGAACATTTACGACGGCATCCAGCGCCCCCTGGAAGTCATCATGGAGAAGGTGCAGGGCAACAACCTGCCCCGCGGCGTGGAAGTGCCCGCCCTGGACCGGGAGAAGAAGTGGGAGTTTACCCCCACCGTGGAGCCCGGCGCCCAGGTAGTGGGCGGCGACGTGATCGGTACCGTGCAGGAGACCGACTCCATCCTCCACAAGATCATGATTCCCCCCAAGATGAAGGGCAAGATTGTCTCCATCCAGGGTGGGTCCTACACCGTCACCGAGACGGTGGCCGTGCTGGAGCAGCCCAACGGCACCAAGACCGAGCTGTCCCTCATGCAGAAGTGGCCCGTCCGTGTGGGCCGTCCCTACAAGCACAAATATCCCCCCACCATCCCTCTCCAGTCCGGACAGCGGATTGTGGATACCTTCTTCCCTGTGGCCAAGGGCGGCACTGCCGCCATCCCTGGCCCCTTCGGCAGCGGCAAGACGGTGATGCAGCACGCTCTGGCCAAGTGGTCTGACGTGGATCTGGTGGTCTACATCGGCTGCGGCGAGCGCGGCAATGAGATGACCGACGTGCTCCGGGAGTTCCCCGAGCTGGTGGACCCCCGTACCGGCCAGTCTCTGATGAAGCGTACGGTGCTGATTGCCAATACCTCCGATATGCCCGTGGCCGCCCGTGAGGCTTCCATCTACACCGGCATTACCATCGCCGAGTACTTCCGCGACATGGGCTACGCCGTGGCCGTCATCGCCGACTCCACCTCCCGCTGGGCCGAGGCTCTGCGTGAGATGTCCGGCCGACTGGAGGAGATGCCCGGTGAGGAGGGCTACCCCGCCTACCTGAGCTCCCGTCTGGCTCAGTTCTACGAGCGCGCGGGCAGCGTGTCCTGCCTGGGCTCCGACGAGCGCCGGGGCAGTCTGACCGCCGTGGGCGCCGTGTCCCCTCCGGGCGGCGACCTTTCCGAGCCGGTTTCTCAGGCCACCATGCGTATTGTCAAGGTGTTCTGGGCATTGGATGCATCTCTGGCCTATAAGCGCCATTTCCCCGCCATCAACTGGCTCAACTCCTATTCTCTGTATTTG
>DBFWXD010000466.1:0-2825 GCA_048215895.1 Eubacteriales bacterium | reverse complement strand
CCATATATTTTAAAGTGAATTTTGAAGTTTTTGCGATTTTTCGACCAAATTACAGTTGAAATTCCTGCGGTTTTGGAATACAATGATACCCGCGAAAGCGAGGAGGGTACTGTGTGCTGAATATCGTGTTGGTTGAGCCGGAGATCCCGCAGAATTGCGGCAATATTGCCCGGACCTGTGCTGCCACCCGCAGCCGTCTCCATCTGGTCAAGCCCTTGGGCTTTGATATCAGCGAGAAGGCGGTGCGGCGGGCTGGGCTGGATTACTGGCCCATGGTGGATCTTCAGGTCTATGAGAACCTGGATCACTTCTTTGCCGTCAATCCCAATCCGGATCTGTGGCTGGCTACCACCAAGGCACCCAGGGACTATTCCCAGGCGCAATTTGCTCCGGACTGCTGGCTGATGTTTGGAAAAGAAACCGCCGGCCTGCCCGAGTCGCTGCGTCAAAGGTATTATGAACGGTGCATCCGTATTCCCATGCGCCCGGATGCCAGAAGCCTGAACCTGGCAAACTCAGTGGCCATTTTGACCTATGAGGCACTGCGTCAGCAGGGATTTCCCCAGCTGTCCGGCGTGGGAGAGATGGCCCAGGACCAGTGAGTTCCCGATTCCTGAACGCTTTTTTTAATGAGGAAAGGAGCCAACGAAATGAACTATAACAAGAAGACAGTGAAGGACATTGACGTAAAGGGCAAGAAAGTCCTGCTGCGCTGTGACTTCAATGTGCCCATGGCCAAGGATGGCAGCGGTGTGATCACCGACGATAAGCGCATCCGCGCGGCTCTGCCCACCATCCAGTATCTGCTGGAGCAGGGGGCTGCGGTGATTGCCTGCTCCCACATGGGCAAGCCCAAGGGAGAGGTTAAGCCCGAGCTGTCTTTGAAGCCTGTGGCCAAGCGGCTGAGCGAGCTGCTGGGTCAGGAGGTCATTATGGCCCAGGACGTTGTGGGGCCTGATGCCCAGGCCAAGGCCAAGGCGCTGCAGCCCGGCCAGATCATGCTGCTGGAGAACACCCGCTTTGAGCCCGGTGAGACCAAGAATGATCCTGCTCTGGCCAAGGCTATGGCCGATATGGCTGAGGTCTATGTCTCCGACGCCTTCGGTGCGGTTCACCGCGCCCATGCTTCCACTGCCGGTGTGGCTGACTATCTGCCTGCCGTCAGCGGCTTCCTCATTCAGAAGGAGCTGGAGGTCATCGGCGGCGCTCTGGCCAATCCCAAGCGTCCTCTGGTGGCGATCCTGGGCGGCTCCAAGGTTTCCTCCAAGATCGGCGTGATCAACAACCTGCTGGAGATCGCCGACACCATCATCATCGGCGGCGGCATGGCCTACACTTTCTCCGCTGCTGAGGGCGGCAAGGTCGGCAACTCCCTGCTGGAGGAGGACTGGATGGACTACTCCAAGGAGATGGTCCAGAAGGCCAAGGACAAGGGCGTGAAGCTGCTGCTGCCCGTGGATACCGTCTGCGGTGACAAGTTTGCTCCCGATGCCAACATTCAGGTGGTTAAGGCCGGTGAGATCCCCGATGGCTGGGAAGGTCTGGACATTGGCCCTGAGACGGTGAAGCTGTACTGCGAGGCCGTGGCCGACGCCGGTACCGTCATTTGGAACGGCCCCATGGGCGTGTTTGAGTTCCCCGCCTTTGCCAAGGGCACTGAGGCTGTGGCCGAGGCTCTGAGCAAGACCAACGCCATCACCATCATCGGCGGCGGCGACAGCGCGGCTGCCGTGCAGCAGCTGGGCTACGCCGACAAGATGACCCACATCTCCACCGGCGGCGGCGCCTCTCTGGAATTTATGGAGGGCAAGGAGCTGCCCGGTGTGGCTTGCCTGCTGGACGCCTAAGAAGCGCGTAGGCGAGCGGAGCAGCGCGGATGGACCGAAGCGAAGGCGAGCGCGGGGCCGAGAAGCGGCCCAAGACCAGCCTGAGTCGTAGGGAAGCCGCGCGTTGCGCAGCCGCCGCAGCGTGACAGCTAAGAAGCGCCTCCCCATTTAGTTTGTTTTTTCCGCACAGATTCTTTCGTGCGTTATAGATAAAGGAAAGGAAGATATTCATCATGAATCGTCGTTATCGCAAGACCATCATCGCCGGCAACTGGAAGATGAACAACACCCTGACCCAGACCAAGGCTTTTGCCGAGGAGATCAAGCCCATCATGCCCAAGGGCAAGTGGTGCAATGTGGTTCTGTGTGTGCCCGCCACTAACATTCAGGCTGCTGTGCGTCTGTTCAAGGACTGCCACATCGCCATCGGTGCTGAGACTTGCCACTACGAGGAGAAGGGCGCTTACACCGGCGAGATCACTGCCGCTATGATCAAGGATGCCGGCGCCAAGTATGTGATCATCGGCCACTCTGAGCGCCGTCAGTATTATAACGAGACCGACTTCACCGTCAACAAGAAGGTCCATGCCGCCATCGAGGCCGGCCTCATCCCCATCGTCTGTGTGGGCGAGAGCCTGGAGCAGCGTGAGCTGGGCGTGACCATGGAGCTCATTGCTTACCAGGTCAAGTGCGCTCTGGCCGGCGTGGCTCCCGAGAAGGTGCGCCACATCGTCATCGCCTACGAGCCCCTGTGGGCCATCGGCACCGGCAAGACCGCCACTGCCGAGCAGGCCGGTGAGGTCTGCCAGGCCATCCGTACCGTGATCCGCAAGCAGTACGGCGCCCACGTGGCCCGTTCCGTCACCATTCAGTACGGCGGCTCCATGAACGCCAAGAACGCCGCTGAGCTGCTGGCCCAGCCCGACGTGGACGGCGGCCTGATCGGCGGCGCCAGCCTGAAGCCTGAGGACTTCGTGCAGATCATCAACGCTGCCAACC
>DBFWXD010000465.1:0-2985 GCA_048215895.1 Eubacteriales bacterium | reverse complement strand
AAGATGCTTAATTATTAAGAAATTAGCAAATCACCAAGAGAGGGAGATGTCAAATGGAAGCTGAAAAAAAGTACGCAGAAACCTATGGAGGGAAGGTCGGCGGGATACTTCCACTGCTGGGAATGATCGCAGCAATCGTTGTCCTCTGCTTTACCGGAATGAGTTCCCTACGAAACTTCTGGGGAGCAGGCTTCATGGCCATGGTCATTGGTCTGCTCGTGTTTAAGGATAAAAACCGCTATGCGAAAGCAGTTATGAAAGGCTTTGCTAATCCGTCCTTCACCATGCTATTTCCCATTTTCATTGCGGCCGGTATCCTGTCACAGATCCTAACGGCCGCCCACCTGGTGGATGGCCTGGTCTATCTTGTGAGTCTGGTCAATATCCCACCTGCCATTATCCCCTGCGTGACCTTCGTACTGTGTGCGGTAATGTCCACTGTGACGGGCAGCTCGGCGGCCGCCCTCTTGGCCACGATGCCCATGCTGTTCCCAATGGGTGTGCAGATGGGCTGTCCCGCCGGCCTAGTCCTGGGTGCCATCTGTTCCGGCTCCGAGTTCGGTAATAACCTCTCCCCCATTTCCGACGTGACCATCACCTCCTCCATCGGACAGGAGGTGGATATCATCGCCGCGGTGCGCACCCGTGTCTGGTACAGTCTGGCCGCAGGGATACCCGCCCTCATCCTGTTCTTTGTATTTGGTCTTGCAACAACCAAGGGGGTTGATCTGGCCTCCCTAAGTGTGGACAGTTCCTCCTCCCTGGGCCTTATCTTTATCATCATTCCCATCCTGGTGGCCGTACTCATCCTGCGCAAGACAAACTTCTTGGTAGCCCTTGTGGTAGGCGATCTGCTGGGCATCATCCTGTTGCTGATCCTGGGCTATTCGGACGTGGCGAGCATCTTTGCCGCTGACGGCCTATTGGCCTCCGGTACCCTCAGCCTGATGGATGTTTTAGTCTTTATGGCCCTGATCTTCGTAGTACTCGCACTGACTGAGGAGGTGGGCGTGCTGGACAGTTTCCAGACCTTTATGGTCAGACACGCCAAGACCCCCAGAATGGCGGAAACGGTTTCCGGGGTGTTCACCTGTATTTTCTGTGCGATCATTGGCAGCGGTATGTCCACGATCGCCTTTATCAGCCCCATCGTCCGCAACATCATGAAGCCCTTCCATATTGCCCGAACCCGCGCCGCCAACTATATCGCGGGCTTTGCCAGCGGCATCTCCTGGATGGTTCCCCACGGCGTCAACACCTTGACCGCACTGGCGGTTGCAATGGGAACCGGTGTTGTGGGCGATGACTTTACCATGTTGAATTTTATTCCCTACAACTTTTTCTGTATTGGCCTGATTGTAGTATACTGGGCCGCAATTTTGACTGGCATCGGTCGTAAAAAAGACGAAGGAGGATTACAAAATGAAGTATGATTTCACCAGCATATTGGACCGCCGCGGAAAGGATGCAGCGGCCTATGACAATGTGGGTGCCCATGTCATTGCGCCCGCAAGGCCAAAGGAAGGCTTTGATATAATCCCCATGTGGGTGGCAGATATGAACTTCCCTGTGGTCCCCACCATCACAGAGGCGATTATCGCCCGGGCTCAGCACCCTTCCTTCGGGTACTTCTTTCCCACCGACAAATACTATGATTCCATCGTCCAGTGGCACGAGAAGCGCAACGGTGTCACTGGCCTAACCAAGGAGCACATCGGCTATGAAAACGGCGTGCTGGGTGGTGTGGTCAGCGCACTCAATGTACTCTGCTCCAGGGGTGACAACGTGCTGGTTCACTCCCCCACCTACAGCGGCTTTACATCCTGTCTGACCAATGCCGGGTATTCCATCGTCCTCTCTCCACTGGTTCAGGACGAGCAAGGCATTTGGCGCATGGACTTCGAGGACATGGAGAAGAAGATCGTGGCCAACCACATTCACACCGCACTATTCTGCTCCCCCCACAACCCCACAGGCCGGGTCTGGGAGCGTTGGGAGCTGGAGAAGGCCATGGAGATCTTCCAGCGGCATGGTGTCTATGTTATCTCGGACGAGATCTGGTCTGATATCATCCGCCCCGGTCAGAAGCACATCCCCACACAGATGGTCAACAGCTACGCCAAGGAGCACACAGTGGCCCTCTATGCTCCCTCCAAGACGTTCAATCTGGCGGGCCTGATCGGGTCTTACCACATCATCTACAGCAAGTGGCTCCGAGATCGGGTGGATAAGGAGAGCTCCTTGTGCCACTACAACGAGATAAACGTACTTTCCATGCACGCCCTGATCGGCGCCTACAAGCCGGAGGGCTACGAGTGGGTGGATGAGTTGAACCAGGTACTCGCGAATAATGTGGACTTCGCCTGCGAACACATTTGGGAGCAATACAAAGGTATTCAGGTCACCAAGCCTCAGGGCACTTATATGCTTTTCCTCGACTGCACCAAATGGTGTGAAGCACATGGGAAGACCATTGAAGAGCTGCAAAAGGCTGGCTCTGATGTAGGGGTAGCTTGGCAGGATGGCCGCCGTTTTCACGGCCCCTGCCACATCCGCATGAATCTTGCCCTCCCCCTCTCCCGTGTTCAGGAGGCCTTCGCCCGCCTGGACAAGTATGTATTCAACGCCTGATAGATACAAGAGGCGGCGCCGGTTCCCATATGGAACCGGCGCCGCTCAGCCTGTCGAAAAGACCTTTTCGACAGGCTGTTGAACTTTTGAAACTTCAGAAAAGTTTCAAAAGTTGTTTGATCCAACGCGAAAGGGAACCCTGACGGTTCCCTTTCACACTATCCTTCCCTCCGAATCCTTCGGCAGGAGGGGTTATCGACAGCCTCGGCGGCGGTCCCACATGGGACCGCCGCCGCCTTTGTATTTTTAGTTACCGCCGAACTCGTGGAAGAAGCGGTCGTGGATGACCTGCACTGCCCGGTCGGCCTCGTTGATATCCACCAGGACGGACACCTTGATCTCGCTGGTGGAGAT
>DBFWXD010000464.1:0-2357 GCA_048215895.1 Eubacteriales bacterium | reverse complement strand
CTCATAGACGAATACTCCCTTTTGGCCGATGTCATTCCACCGGACGCGGGGCGCGCCGGACGGAATGACATCGAGGCGTTATGATGATTACTGCTTGCCGGAGAGCTCCTTCTCCTGGCGCTTGGCCTTGCGGTTGTCCAGAACGGCGTAGACCACGGACAGGATGATCAGCGCCCAGATAACCCAGCTCATGGGGCGCACGAACAGGCCGGTCAGGGAGCCGTTATAAGCGGTGAGCACCTGAATGAAATAGTCCTCCAGGTCGCCGCCCAGAATGAAGCCGATGAGGAAGCAGGACACGGGGAAGTGGAACTTCTTGATCAGAAGGCCCACAATGCCGAAGAGCAGCAGGCACCACACGTCGAACATGCGGCCGTTGAGGGTGGCGTAGGCGCCCACGGTGCACATCATGAGCACCACGGGGTACAGGCGCTCCTGGGGAATGAGGACGATCTTCGCCAGCAGCTTCACCGGGAAGAACATGACTAGGTACATCAGGATATTGCAGCACAGCAGGGCCACCAGAATGGTGTTCCAGATCACCGGATTGTTGGTGATGAACAGGGGGCCCACCTGAATGCCCTGGAGCATGAAGGCGCCGATCAGGACGGCGGTGGTGGAGTCGCCGGGAATACCCAGGCTCAGCAGGGGCACCAGGGCGCCGCCGGTCAGGCCGTTGTTGGAAGTCTCAGAGGCGATCAGGCCCTCGGGCACGCCGGTGCCCAGCAGCTCGGGGTGCTTGGACCAGCTCTTGGCCTGGGAGTAGGCGATCAGGGAGGCCGCGGAGCCGCCCACACCGGGCAGGATGCCCATGAAGGTGCCCAGCAGGGCGGAGCGGAACACATTGATGATCTGCCCCTTGAAGTCGTGGAGAAGGCTGAACTTGACGTTGTTCTTGACCTCCAGCGTATCATCCTTGCTGTAGGAGGCGTGCATGCCAGTCTCACACTGCTGGAGCATCTCGGAGACGGCGAACAGGCCGATGAGCACGGGGAAGAGCTGGAAGCCGCTCTGCATCTGGCTCTCCAGGAACTCAGGGACCATGCGGTATTCATTGTTGACGGAGAACTGGTTCATCATGGCTACCAGCACGCCCAGCATACCGATCCACAGGCCGCGGAGCATCTGGCCCCGGGACAGGGCGGCGATGACGGTGAGGGCGAAGAGGATGATGAGGAACTTCTCCACGGCAGAGAACTTGATGGCCCAGCCGGCCAGGATGGGGGTGAAGAGGGCCAGCACCACCAGGGAGATCATGCCGCCCATGAAGGAGGAGGTGACGCCGATTTTCAGGGCGCGTTCTCCCTCGCCCCGCAAGGCCATTGGGTGTCCGTCGAAGGTCGTACACACCGACGACGGGGTGCCGGGAATGTTGATGAGGATGGCGGGGACCAGGCCGCCGGAGATGCCGCCCACATAGAGGCCCAGCAGCAGATAGAGGGCCATCTCCATGGAGTAGGCGTAGGTCAGGGGGAGGAATACGGCCACGGCCATGGTGGCCGTCATGCCGGGGATGGAGCCGAAGATGATGCCGATGACGACGCCGAACAGGGCCACGGCGATGTACTCCGGGCCGATCACGAAGGGCAGTTCAAATCCCATGAATCACACCAGCCTTTCTTTAGTAGAGAATGAAGCCCAGGGACGGAATCTCAATGGTGAGGAGACCGGAGGGCAGGGTGATGGCGAACGCGGTGCCGAACACAACGCTGATGATCAGGCAGGCCACCACGGAGATGATCAGGCTGGTGATGTGGTACCTGGGGTTTTTCAACTGCGCCTTGTTGGCAAACAGGGTGTTGAACAGGAACAGGCAGATGATGGACCAGAAGGTGAAGCCCAGCTTGTCCAGCAGGAAGAAGTAGACCACCATCAGGGCGATCGTACCCCAGAATTTGAACTTGTCGTAGTGTTCCACGAAGAAGCGGCCGGGCTTGACAAAAAAGCCCTTGCCCGCCTTGATCCGGGCCCGCCCCTCCAGGGCGATCAGCAGGGCGCCCAGAATCACCAGAATTCCAATGGTGATGATGGGGAAAATCCAGTGCTGGGTTGAATACTCCACATTGATACGCATCTTATTACCTCTCTTTCGCAGGGTGGTATCACGGAATATCACCCCGCTGAAGCGCCAACCGCCGGCTGGGCTTCAACGGGGTGACACTCCAACAGATATTAGGTCAGCTCGTCCAGGCCGGGGGCCACGTCGATGATCTCCTGGCCGATGTCCCGCTTGTCGCTGATGAACTGGCGGGAGGCCTCCAGATCCGCCTCCTCGGCGGTGACGGCGCTGTAGAGCAGGCCGGCCATCTCAGCCTGGAAATCGGGGTTCTCACAGACCTTCTGCATGGCGGCGGCGA
>DBFWXD010000463.1:0-6562 GCA_048215895.1 Eubacteriales bacterium | reverse complement strand
GCGAAACACCATTTGATAGACGCTGCCCGCCATCCCTAGGGCAATCCCCGCCAGCAGCACCATGCAGGTGCGTCCCAGCCGCAGGGTGACAAACACGTGGGCCACATAGGGGTCGCTCCACAGCCCCTGCCAGGTGATGGGGTAACGGCCCACCATCAGGGACAGGGCCGCCGCCCCCATCAGCAGAACCATGGCGGCCAGAAAGCACATCCCTGTCCGTTTTTCGTCTCTCACGGGGTTCTTACCAGCTCAAAAGCTGGGTGTCGATTTCCACGCCGTAGAACTGCTGATAGAAGTCCGCCGCATCGGCCCGGAACTGTTCAAAGTCATACTTCTCCCCGTGGAGGACGCTGGCCACCCAGCGGCTGCCTACCAGGGCGCTGGGAACGGGGGAGTCCCAGGACTCAAAGGCGGAGGGCATGGCGTACACCCGGCCGTTTTTCACCGCGTCCAGCTGCTGCAGCTGGGGATCGGCCAGCAGCTCGTCCTTGGAATAGGCCGCATCGGAGGCCATGATGATGACCTCGGGGTTCCAGGAGAGCAGCTGCTCATAGGACACGTCCGCCCAGTAGGTGTCCTCCAGCTCTGCGGCCACATTTTCACCGCCGCCCAGCTCCAGAAGGGTATTCTGATACATGGCAGCTCCGGCAGTGCTCAGGTAGCTGCTGTTGCCCGCCAGATAGACCCGGGGCTTTTCCACATCGGCCAGGATTTCGGCCAAAAACTCCTGGGTCTGCTGGTTATAGTCCAGCAGCTCCCAGCCCTTCATGGGATCGCCGATGGCAGCGACCAGCAGCTTGATGGTCTCGTTCAGCTCCTCCAGGCTCTCGGGGTTGACGGTGATCACCGTGAGGCCCAGCTCCTCCAGGGCGGGCACGGTGTCCTTCAGCTTCAGGGGCAGGATCACCAGGTCGGGCTCCAGGGCCGCACAGCCCTCCAGGTCAAACTCCTTGGCGGTACCCACAGAGGGCAGCTCCAGAAGCTCCGGGGCGGCCAGGGCATAGATGGGCCGGGTGTCCGCCTTGGCCTCAATGCCCACCAGTTTGTCCGCATGACCCAGGGCAATGAGCATGGAAGTGGTGATGTAGTAGCCGCTGACCAGCTTTTCGGGCTCCTCCTCAATGGTCACCTCACGTCCCGCGGCGTCGGTCACCGTGACGGGGAAGGCCGCCTCAGACTGGGTGCTGCTGTCGGCCTGCGAGCTGGCAGAAGATGCACTCTGGGAAGCTCCGCTCCCACTGGAAGCACTCCCCGGGTTGGAACAGGCTGCCAGGGACAACGCCATGGCCGCAGCCAGGATCAGGGACAGGACTCTCTTTTTCATAAAAAACTCCTCCAATACCGTTATACACGCAAAAGCATAACGAAGGTATCATAAAAGCCTCACCCTGTCAAGGCAGGGTGAGGCTTTTCCTTGTATTAATCCTCCAAACCGGCCAGTGCCACGTCCTCAGGACGGATGGGCAGGCTGCGGAACATGTGTCCCGTGGCCGCCCGGATGGCCTCGGCAATGGCGGGGCTGGGGGTGTTGATGACCAGCTCGCCGATGGATTTGGCACCAAAGGGCCCGGTGGGCTCATAGCTGGGCACAAACTCCACCCGGATCTTTCCCGCCTCCAGGCGGGTAGGGATGCGGTACTGGAGCAGGGAGTCGTTGAGCATACGGCCCTGGGGATTATACTGGATGTTCTCCAGCAGGGCCATGCCGATGCCCTGGACGATGCCGCCCTCGGTCTGGACCCGGGCCAGGTTGGTGTTGATGACGGTGCCGCAGTCCACCACGCCCACATAGTCCACCACCCGCACCGCTCCGGTGCCCGGGTCGATGTCTACCTCGGCCATACCCACCATGAAGGGGGGCGGGGAGATGGGGGAGGAGTTGGACTGGCTGGCGGCAAGCTGCTTGCTGTGCCCCTCATAGCTGGCCCAGCCGATCTCCGCTCTTGTCATCACCTTGTCCGTACCGGGCAGGAAGACCTTTTCCCCGTCAAACTGGGCGGCGTCAGGATCAATGCCCAGCAGGCGGGCGCCCTCCAGGCGGATCTTCTCACGCAGCTCCTCACAGGTCTTCACCACCGCTCCGCCGGTAACGTAGGTGGTGGCGGAGGCATAGGAGCCGGTGTCGTAGGGGGACTGGTCGGTGTCCACACCCCGCACGGCGATATCGTCCACGCTGCAATCCAGACAGTCGGCGGCCATCTGAGCCAGGATGGTGTCGCAGCCGGTACCCATATCGGTACAGCCCACCAGCATAGTGTAGAAGCCTCCGTCATTGAGGCGCACCTCCACGCTGCCGATGTCCACCCCGGAGATGCCGCTGCCCTGCATGGCCATGGCTACGCCCCGGCCCCGGATGTGGCCGTTGGGCAGCGTCCAGTGGGTGGGACCCTTGTCCCAGCCCATCATCTCCTTGGCCTTTTCCATGCACTTGTCCAAGGTACAGCTGTTGCAGGGCTCGCCGTAATAGGCGGGCATCATCTGGCCCTGACGGACCATGTTCTTCTCCCGGATGGCGCAGGGGTCCATGCCCAGCTCCGCGGCCATCTCATTGACGGCGGACTCCACGGCAAAGATGCCCTGGGTGGCTCCGTAGCCCCGGTAGGCTCCCGCGCCCATGGTGTTGGTATACACCACGTCGCAGACAAAGCGGCTGGCCCGGAGGCTTCCATAGAGGGCCAGGGACTTGTGGCCCACCAGACCGATGGTGGTGGGGCCGTGGTCGCCATAGGCCCCTGCGTTGGAGAGGGCGTAGAGATCGATGCACCGGATGGAGCCGTCCCGGTCGGCGCCGATGCGCACCTTCATCTGCATCTGGTGCCGGGGGGAGCCGTTGGCCATGGACTCCTGGCGGGTGTAGCAGAGATAGGCGGGGCGTCCGGTGAGCTTGGTGACAATGGCAGGGAACTGCTCGCTGACCACGCTCTGCTTGGCGCCAAAGCCGCCGCCGATGCGGGGCTTTACCACCCGGATCTGGCTCTTGGGAATTTCCAGGGCGTTGGACAAAATCCGCCGCACATGGAAGGGCACCTGGGTGGAGCTGACCACATTGAGCCGTCCGTACTCATCCAAATAGGTATAGGTGCAGAAGGGCTCCATCATGGTCTGGTTGTTGGCCACGGTGTTATAAGTGCGCTCCAGCACCACGTCGCACTTGGCAAACTCCGCCTCCACATCGCCCACGGTAAAGCTGTCAGTGGATACCAGGTTGCGTTTCTGGTCGGTGCCCACCGGGCACAGGGAGCGGAAGTTGTCCTCGGGATGGACCACAATGGGGTTATCCAGGGCCTTGGTAAAGTCCAGCAGAGGCTCCAGCACCTCATACTCCACTTTAATGAGCCGCACCGCCCGCCGGGCAATCTCCTCCGTCTCCGCGGCCACAATGGCCACCGGGTCCCCGGCGCAGCGCAGGTGCCGGTCCAGAATCAGCCGGTCGTAGGGGCTGGGCTCAGGCCAGGTCTGGCCCGCCGTGGTAAAGCGGCTCTGGGGCATGTCCTCCCAGGTAAATACCGCCGCCACACCGGGCACCAGCTTTGCCCGGCTGGTGTCGATGGAAATGATATTGGCCCGGGCGTGGGGGGAGCGCAGCAGCTTCACCCGCAGGGCATTGGGGGGAACCAGATCCCCGGTGTACACCGGTTTGCCGGTGACCAGGCTCATGGCGTCCTTTTTTCTCACGCCGGTGGAAACCGCTTTCATCCCTGCTCCCCTCCCTTCACGGCCAGATACTTGCGGATAGCCCGAAGCTGCCCCTGATAGCCGGAGCAGCGGCACAGGTTACCGGTGAGGTAGTGCTGAATTTCCTCCTCGGTGGGGTTCTTCAGCTCCCGTACCATGGCCAGTACATTCATAATAAAGCCGGGCGAGCAGAAGCCGCACTGCTCCGCGCCCTCGTCAGCCAAAAAGGCGCCGAACTCCGCCGCCTCCTCCTGAAGGCCCTCCAGCGTGGTGACCGCATGGCCCTCCGCCCGGGGGGCGGGGACCGAGCAGGACAGCACCGGCTTTCCGTCCAGCCACACGGTGCAAAGCCCGCAGCCGCTGGTCTCGCAGCCGCACTTCACCGACAGGCAGCCCACCTTCCGCAGGCAGTGGAGCAGAGTCTCGTCCGGCTCCACCTCATCGGTACGATGTACCCCGTTTAACGTCCACTTGATGGTCATACTCCACTCACCTCCAGCTGCTCTCTGCAGCGCTTCAGCAGCACCCCAGCCAGGTGGCGGCGGTACTTGGCGCTCCCTCGCATATTGTCTCCATATTCCAGGGCCAAAACCTGTTTCTCCAGCCCCTCCCAGGAGCTGTCCTCCACCACCCGGGGGCTTCCCGGCCGGGCGCCGATGACCGCCCGCCAGCTCTCGCCCACCTTGGACAGGGCGCAGGTGAGCACCGGCAGGTCCGTCTCACTGTTTCGTGCCGTCTCATAGGCCACAGGGCGGCCGTCCTTCTTCACATAGACCCAGGAGAGTACATCCCGGTCCCGGAGCTGCTTCACATACTCCTCCAGAGGGATGCGCCCCGCCCCCGCCAGCTCCACCTGGCAGCTGAGGGCCAGCAGAGCGGTGACGATGTCAGAAAAGCCAAAGCGGGAATAGACGCTTCCGCCCAGGGTGGCGCAGTTGCGAAACTGCACGCCTACAATGTGCTGGGTGCATTTCCGGAACAGCCCGTCAAAGCACTTCTCCAGCATAAAATTGGTCTCCAGCTGCCGCAGGGTAACCATAGCCCCCAGGGCCGCTTCCTCTCCCCGGTCCTGGATCTGGTCCAGGCCCAGCCCGGACAGGTCGATGAGGGTATCATACATCCGCTCTCCCATGCGCATCCAGCAGCCTCCGCCCAGGATGGCATTGGCCCGGCGCTGATTGAGCTCATAGGCCTGGGCCAGGGATTCCGCCTTAATATAATTACGTGCGGTATACATTGATGAATCCGCTCCCTTTTGTATTGTAAAATCTCAGTTTATGCTTACCATGTGGCCACAGTGCCGTCGCATCTGGGCTCCGTGGCCCCCATCAGAAGGCCGTTGTCCATGCGCCAGATGATCTCTCCCCGGCCCATGTCGATAGGGTCGGAAATGACCTCCACCTCATGGCCCATCTCCTGAAGCTCCCGGGCAATGTGGGCCGGGACCCCATCCTCCAGCTGGATCTTCTTTCCGCCGATCCACTGGATGCGGGGGGCGTCCAGGCAGTCCTGGGGATTCATGTGGTAGTCGATGGTGTTCACCGCCACCAGCACATGGCCCTGGGGCTGCATGAATGCGCCCATCACTCCGAAGGGGCCCACCGCCTCCCCGTCCCTCAGCAGGAAGCCGGGGATGATGGTGTGGTAGGAGCGCTTGCCTCCCGCCAGGCAGTTGTCGCTGCACTCATCCAGAGAGAAGTTGGCCCCCCGGTTTTGCAGGGAGATGCCTGTGCCGGGAATGGCCACTCCCGCGCCGAAGGTGGTGTAGTTGCTCTGGATGAAGGAGACCATGTTCCCCTCCGGGTCGGCGGTGCACAAGTAGATGGTCCCGCCGCAGGAGGGGTCCCCCGCCTTGGGCTCCAGGGCCTTGTCTCCAATGAGGGCTCTGCGCTGGGCGGCGTACCGCTTCGAGAGCATATCCTCCACCTTGGTCTTCATATACCGGGGGTCGGCCACATAGGTCTTGGTGTCCGCAAAGGCCAGCTTGATGGCCTCCACAATCTTGTGGTAGGTTTCGGCGTTCTCCTTCTCCTTGGGCAGCTCCAGCCCCCGCAGGATGTTCAGGGCCATGAGCACCGTAATGCCGTGGCCATTGGGCGGAATCTCACACACGGTGTAGCCCTTATAGTCCGTGGTGATGGGCTCCACCCACAGGGGGTGGTAGTTCTCAAAATCCTCCCGGGCGAAGTAGCCCCCGGTCTCCCGGCTGAAGGAGACGATCTTCTCCATCAGCGCGCCCCGGTAGTAGCTCTCACAGTTGGTCCGGGCCAGTTCTTCCAGGGTCTGGGCATACTCCTCCCAGCAGAAGAGGTCCCCCGCCTCATAGCTCTCTCCATTCTTGGTGAAGCGCTCCCACCAATAGCGGTGGGGGTTGGGATTATTCTTCATGGCCCCTTCAATGCGCCGCATGTCCTTTCGCCACTGCTTGGCCACATTCACCGGGACAGGCACGCCCTCCCGGGCGTAGGAAATGGCGGGGGCAAAGAGCTCCTCCAGGGACTTTTTGCCGAAACGGCCGTTGAGCTGGGCCCAGCCCGCGGGGGCCCCGGGCACCATGGTGGGAATCCACCCCTCCTTGGGCATCTCCTCAAAGCCCAGCTCCCGCACCCTTTGGGCGCTGAGCGCCATAGGGGCCACGCCGCTGGCGTTGAGGCCATAGAGCTTTTTGTCCTTCTCCATCCAGACAAGGGCGAAGCAGTCGGAACCCAGGCCATTGCTCGTGGGCTCCAGCAGGGGCATGGCCGCCGCCATGGCCACCGCCGCATCCACGGCGTTTCCCCCCGCCTTCATCACATCCACTCCGATCTGGGCCCCCAGAGGCACCGAGGTACAGGCCATACCGTGGCGGCCATATACCACGTTGCGCCGGGATGGATAGGAATATCGC
>DBFWXD010000462.1:0-2768 GCA_048215895.1 Eubacteriales bacterium | reverse complement strand
GCTTTGGGCAAAGAGGGGGATATCCAGATCGCCAAGGGCCAGGCCGATGATGCCGGCGGCGAAGATGCCGATGGTCAGCACCAGGAACACATTCATGCCGATCAGCGCCAGTACCAGCACGGCGAGGTAGGGAATGACCTTGATGACGTTGAAAGACAGATTTCCCATCTCCGTCACGGTCTCAGGCCGGCCTACGACCAGCAGCACGATGATGGTGATGATAGCCGCCGGCAGGGCAATGAGGAAGTTCACCCGGAACTTGTCCCGGAGCTGGCAGCCCTGGGTGCGGGTGGCGGCAATGGTGGTGTCGGAGATCATAGAGAGGTTGTCGCCGAACATGGCGCCGCCCACGCAGGCGCCCAGAAACAGGGGAAGGCTCAACCCGCCCTTTTCCGCCACGCCCACAGCGATAGGAACAATGGCGCTGATGGTGCCCATGGAGGTGCCGGTGGCGGTGCCCATGAACGCGGAGATCACGAACACGCCGGCGGCCAGGAAGTGCACGGGAATGACGCTGAGACCCAGATTCACGGTGGCGTCCACGCCGCCCATGGCACTGGCCACGGTGGAGAAGGCGCCGGCCAGGATGTAGATCATCAGCATGGTCAGGACGTTCTCGTTGGCGGCGCCCTTGGCGAAGACTGTGAATTTCTGATCGATGGTGCCCTTGCCCTGGCAGAAGGCCAGCAGCAGGGCAATGAACATGGCTGTGACAGAGGGGAACTGGTAGAAGGCCATCTCTACACCCTGTGCCTGGAAGTACAGGCCAGCACCTAGATAGATGACAATAAATAGCAGGAACGGGAGCAACGCGGAACCTTTGCCTTTTTTCTCCAGAGTTTCCATATACGTACCTCCTCGTATAATAAGTTTGAAAGTTAATAATTCAGATATCAGCAGGCTTAGAGATGCCCGTGATACAATAGCTGTAGGACAGCAGGGTCAAGTTCTCTACCTCCTGGTTGAGCCGTAGGGCTGCTTCAAAATAAGTCAGTTTCCCTGAGCCGGAAGTTAGCTGCAAACTCATTGGCTGTTTGCCAGAGTGTGGGTCGCCCTTTCAGCAGTGAGGGATATCGCATTGGTCTGCTCTGGAATGATTCTGATACGCGAGGTTGCGGATGCTCCGGTTATCATGGGTATCTCCAAGCCTGCTGGCCTGAAATCTCCATGCGGGGAGGTGAAAATCGTGAACCCATTATTCGTTGGCATTGATGTGAGCAGCAGGAGCAATGTCGCCTACCTGATGAAGCCGGATGGAAGCAAGCACAGTAGCTTTTCTGTGCAGAACAATCTTGGTGGTGCTAAAATGTTGTCAGAGAGAATTGTGTCGGCACTCAGCTCCATGCGGCTCAGTGATGTGGTGATTGGCCTGGAAGCCACCTCTATCTACGGGAACAACCTTGTGTATGCCCTCCGGGAGGATGGCAGCCTGAGTCGGTTCCAGCGGAAGATCCATGTCCTCAATCCCAAGCAAGTCAAAAAATTCAAGGAAGCCTATCCAGATCTGCCCAAAAATGACTTTGTGGATGCCTTTGTGATTGCCGACCATCTCCGTTTTGGCAGAATCGCCAAGGAGGTCTATATGGACGACTATCGCTACCAGGCTCTCAGAACCCTCACCAGAGCCAGATTTGATGTCATTCAGAATCTGACACGGGAGAAGCAGAGGTTTGCCAACTACTTATTCCTAAAATGCTCTGGTATTGCTCAGGAGAAAGACATTCAAAACACCAGCGCCACTACCATTGCTCTCATGGAGCATTTTGAAACTGTGGATGATCTGGCAAATACTGATCTGGATGAACTGACCGACTTTATTGCTCAAGCAGGCCGGGGCAGATTTGTCGATCCAGATGCCACTGCCAGAGCAGTACGGGCTGCGGCCAAAGGCTCTTACCGTCTGCCCAAGACAGTGAACGACACCGTGAACCAGGCAATGTCTGTTTCCATCGCCTCTATGCGGGCACTGAAGGAACAGGTTAAGGTTCTGGACAAAGCCATTGAACAACAGCTTGAAATTATCCCAAACACTCTAACTTCCATCCCTGGCATTGGTAAGGTTTACTCCGCCGGTATTATTGCTGAAATTGGTGATATCCACCGTTTCGATTCCCAAGCCTCTGTCGCCAAGTTTGCCGGCCTTGTCTGGACACAGTACCAGTCCGGTGAATTTGAAGCGGAGCACTCCCGAATGATTAAATCCGGCAACCGCTATCTCCGCTACTACCTGCTGGAAGCTGCCAACTCTGTGAGAAGATGCGACTCCGAGTTCCGGCGTTACTATGACCTTAAATTCAAAGAGGTCAACAAGTACCAGCATAAACGCGCACTCGCTTTAACTGCCAGAAAACTGGTTCGGTTGGTCTTTCGGCTGCTGAAAGACAACCGCCTGTATATCCCATCGGAGGGCTAAGCGTACCGCTTGCCACTCTGATGTCCAAGCCCTGTTTCAAATTTTCTTAGGGGCAGGGCTTTGGTTGGTGTTGCCTTTTGGCTGCTCACATAGCTCTCCTATGGCGTTTTCTTCTGTTGTTTCCGTGAATCACCCTCTTGACTTAATACCATTGGACTTACCCAGCTTTTGCCACGCTGAAATCCAGCAAAGACATCTGGCCATCAGTAGAAGGCTTCTTTTCCGGCGCCGGTTTTGGTTCCGGCTTTTTCTTTTCGGCGGGCTTCTTTTCCGCTTTCTTTTTCTTGCCGGTATTTCCGGTAGTCTTGCCAATATAGGGCTTCGGCACAAACTTTTCCTCCTGCTCCTGGTCCTC